>USLW01000009.1 GCA_900555605.1 uncultured Clostridium sp.
AGCCTTCGCCTCATTCCAAAGCCCATCCAGCATGTTCAGGTCTTCATCGGAAATCAGTCCCTCAAACAAGGCAGGAGCCTGCACCACAAGATTAAAGCATTTGCCGCTGTCCGCAATGACCTTGTGCATATAATCAAGATACGTCTTTACGCTGCCGGCAGCTTTGCCGTAATATGCCTCCAAAAACTCCTGGGTATGAACCGCGATATCCGTATACGGATCCCAAAGCAGCTTTGCCAGCAGATAAGCCCGGAGCTCTCCGAACTCGCCGCTTTTGCCCTCCTGGTAATTTCCCTGTTCAAAAACGCCCTTTACATGGTTCTCCGCAAAGAACTGAACCGTGCCCTGCAAAGAATTCAAATTCGGAAACGGACACAGATATTCTGCAAAATCCGTGGTGTAATCCCAGATATAGATCCGGTCGCTGATGCGCGCCCACCGCTGAATATTGTTCTTGATTCCGGCCGAGCTGCCGCAGGTACCGATGGCATGTGCGCTGCAGACACCGGTGCAGACGCGGACAATGACATTATCCCGCGGCACGGTTTTGCGCGGCGGCTCCACGGAATACTGGTAAGCCAGCGTATCCACCGCCACATCCGGAAACTCCTCTTTAATCGCATCCGCCACTGCATTCACAAACCGGATCAGCGTTCCGGAATTGGAGCGCTCCTCTTTATTCACTTGATTGCACGCCTCACAGGTGCAATAAGAATTGATTACAAAGGAGTCATCTTGGGAAACGGATACGATTTTGGCGTTTGGATTTGCACGCAGCCATTCTTTTACCTTTTCGACGGTAATCTGAAGTACGTCCGGATTGGTCAGGCAAAGCTGGCTGTAAAGATACTCGGACGTCCGCTTACCGTCAATTTCCGCAAAATATTCCGGGTGCTCCGCAAAATACGTTTCCGCAGGCACCAGACAATGAAAGGTGTGAACAAAATGATCTCCCGCATATTCGAGTCCGTTGCCGTAAGCATCCGAAATGACCCTTCCGTTTTCACCGCTGATAACACTGCCGTTCAGACGCTGCTTTGCGCTCCAGACTTCATCGAATGAGCAGGTCCAAAACAGATCCCGGTATTCGAACACCGGTTTTTCTTTTGTTGTCTGCGTCGTATCAAGGGTCAGGGTTTCTGCCTTTGGGATCACTTCCGTATCCGTGCTGAAGAAACGGCAGCCCAGCTGTTCCAGAAAGTCATATACCCCGTAAAGCGTACCGCGCACCTCGCCGCCGGCAATCACCAGCTTTTTCCCAGACCATTTGATTTCAAAGCCGTCGCTGCCCAGATCGGCCCGATCCACCGAATAGGCGCCGCCGGCTTCCCGGTTGGTCTTTCCCACCAGAATCTCCAGTTCGCCCTCCGGCTCTGAGGCATCGTCCGCAAGCCAAAGCTCGGCGCCGGTCATTTTTTTCAGATATTTCTGCAGCTCCTTGGCCGCTGTTTTCTCCGAAGCAGATGCGTCCTTTCCGTAAATGATTGCGTAATTGCTTTTTCCCTCCCAAACGAGATTTGTTTGGGAGTCTGTCTCCGTCTCCGGAATCTCATAATGCTGGCGCTGCTTCTCACCGTCACACCCGTACATTGCCGTCACCCCAATCGCGATAAAAAGGATCAGAAAAATCCATTTGCATATAGATTTTGTGTTCATAGTCATTTCTCCGTCATTTCACGGCGTCTTTTCCGCAGGAGCATTCCCGATAATAAGCCCGCAAATCCTACTGCGATACAGCAGACCGCAGCGGATACCGGACCGTCTCCTGTTGCCACCGGCGGTTCGGGTTCCGGCGTGGTATCGACAGGTACTGTGGTGGGCAGCGGCTCTTGGACTTCCTCCAGCGCAATTCTTTTGAAATACGCCGTGTTTCCCCGGACGCCGATCCCGGCGCAGAAGTCCTCTGCCACCAGCCTTGCGTTATCAATGGACAGCAAAGTCTCACCCGCGGCATCTTTTACTACGGCGGTTTTGTAAAAAGTAAACGGAAGCTCCAGTCTGCCGTCGTCATACCGGCCGGGATTCGACATGGCTACAGTCGCAAGCAGCTGATCGTTCAGGCGGATGGTAATGGTCTGGCCATCGTCCTCCATGACGAGCCGGTTGTACGCCGTGCTGTCAAATGTGCCATTATAGTTCAGCTTGCAGATGCTTGTGGAGATGTGCCTGCTGTCTTCCTGGTAGTTTTTGATTCGTAGATAGATCCCATCCGTTTCAACTGCAATCGTCATACCGCTGCCCCCAAGTCCCATGGACCCGTTTGCACCGTCGTATCCATCCACCTCGAAATATGGGAACAAGTACTGCATCGTAATGCCGCCGCGGATAAACATTCCGAAACACCAGCCCAGGGGCTGTTCTGTCCGGAACTCCGTCTCAAAGGTATACGGTGTCTCCAGCACCTTCGTAGAGTGCATATGTACATATCCATTCATATATAAAACGTTTCCGTTATTGCCGTCAGCCTGGATTTTTGCCGCGGTGGTCGGCGTACCTAAGGAATAATGCCAATCCGCCATTAATTCAGATAAATCCGCAATCGCGGTGTCCGCCTGGGCATCGTCAAAGGTCACGGCCGCCGTACAAAGCGGGCAGAGACAAAGACAGCTTAGCAGCGCAATACAGGTAATTAAAAACTTTTTCATTTTTCTTCAACCTCCGATTATTGATTTCATGATTTATTTTTCTTTTTCCGAACAACGAGCACCACGATTATGGCAGCGATCACCACTGCCGCAGCAGCTGCCGCGATCCAGACAGCCAGGTGATTGTCCGCATCTGTTTCTGTGCCCGGCTCTGTTCCAGGGGCTTTTGTTGCCGCAGGCTTTATAGTTGCAGTCGCTGCTGAAACAGGCTGCGTAGCTTCAGGGGCCTCCGTCTGATCTGCCGGAGCCGTAGTATTAGGCATCTCCGTCTGATCCGGTTCATCCGCTTTTTCATAGCTGATTGTTACATTATCAATATCCGCGCTGCCGCCGCGGATCCCGATGGCGGCCATATAATCCTCTGCCAGAACCCGGGCGTTATCAATCTTCAGGATCTCTTCTCCGGCCGCATTTTTCATAACCGCGGTTTTATAGTAGACAAAGTCCAGAGGCGGCAGCTCCTTATCAACCTCGTATGTACCCACATTGGAAAGCGCAATCGTCGCCAGAAGCCTCCCGTTGATATGGATTACAATGCGTTCGCCTTCATCCGCTATGGATATGGTATTGAAATTTTCCGCAGGGTTCAGATATCCTTCCACATTTGTAAAGTCATAATAGGAATTGGAGACATTTGAGCCGTCTGCCTGGTAGTTTTTAATATTGACACGAACCACATCCGCCAGCAGATGCACGCTGATGCCCGTTCCGCCGATTCCGGACTCCCCGTTCTTTCCGCCCCTTTCCGTATACCAATCCCACTCATAAAAAGGAAACTTTTCGGGATTTCTGCCTGAACGGACAAAGAAGCCGGCAGCGGCGCCGTTTGCCGTCCGCACGTCGATAGAAAAGGGATAGCCTGCATCAAAATAATCATATGAATAAAATTCATAGTAATTATCAATATGCAGATATTTTCCGGTATCATCTTCCGCCACCACGGCAGAACTGGCTTCAACCCCCTTTTCACCTACCCAATCAAATGCAAAATTCTGCGTATTTCCCGCATCAGTACCAGCCTCTTCATCCTCAAAGCTGCTGTCTGATGTAAATACCGCGGCATTTGCCGCCGGACTGCCTGCAGATAATATCAGCAGTACGGCCAGAACCGCCGCCAGCATCATTTTCCGCTTCATACCATAAAATCTGCGTTTCATAATGTTCCTCCGTTTCTGTTATTCATGATTTTCCAAAGCACCCTTTGAAGGCACCTCTGTCAGTAAATGCAATGCTTTTTTAAAGTCCGCTCTTCCGTATCTTTCAATGGCAAAATAAACCAGTCCGCCATATACTGCCGTACGCTCCGCTGCGATGCACCGCGCATCGGGAAGATATTGTTTAACATAGGCGGTAAATGCACGGTACATAACCGGATTGCCGGACCAAGTGCTGCCGCAGGCGTATATATCCGGAGCAGATTGTGCTCGGTCAAAGCACAGGTCCACAAGCCCCTGTTCACGCGCCTGCATATAGATATAAATTAAATTCTGGATTCCTCGCGCCCCCATCTGATAAAGCCGATATGCGCTGAGCATCTGCCGCGCCATCAGCTCTCCAGCTTCTGTCAGAACGGAAATCGCTACCTGATCTCCGCAGGACGCAGCGCGCACCACCTGTCTGGAAAATGCCGTATATATCGGCCTGCGGTTAAGAGTTCCTTCCGGATACAGGATCTGTACCAGACGCACCGTATCCACCCGGTCTTCGCTTCTGCCCAGAGATTCGCAGAGAAAATCATATAAAATTGTTTTTTCCCCCCAACCGCCGATGGCCCGCGTGACCATATTGATGCCCCTGATTCCAATATATGTACTGCTACCGTCGTCTCCGATGGGCGTTCCATAACCGCCGGTAACCAGAAAGTCATCACGCCCATTGTAGTACGCGGTACAGGAACCGGTTCCGGACAGAGCGACACAGCCGGTTTCCGACAAACTGCCGGCCAGCAGGTAGCAATACTGCTCCGGCAGCAGAACGTATTCCTTGATTTCATAGCCGACCTGCAGGAAACACTCCTGCAGGTCGGACGGTCTGCCTACCAGACAGCAGTAGGCGCATTCAAATTGGCCTGTAAAGCCGTAAGAATACAAGCTCAGAACGCATTGTACAATTGCTTCGGAGATGTGCTGCAGAATGCTCTGGTACGGTTCAAAGTAGTTATTGATTCCCCCGCTGCATCCTCGCCCTAATATTTCACATTTTTCGTTGAACGCAAGGATCTCGATTTTGCTGCCTCCGCCGTGTACGGAAAGGTAAAACATCTGCGGCACCGCCCTTCAGGTTTTATCGTGTGTTCAGTATATGCAGTTCACAAACATGTCACAATGGTGCGTATTAACTATAGATTGGTCTTTTTTTGACATCGACCTTTTTTATCGGAAACATGCCGGAAATTATGATATAATAACAGCATTCTGAAAAAGGAAGTGATTTTGCGTGGTAACGCACCCGCGTCTGGCCGTAGCACTGATTCCGTTCCATGAGCTGGAAATTTTATTTAAGCGGTATTATGATGGACAAAAACAGCAAAAGCAAACCTTTGATGCATTTCTGGCCACTCTTATACCCGAATACCGCAGTAAAGTTACGCATATGCTCGAGGCGGAATGCGCCCACGAGGAAACGCGCACAGCGGAAAAGTTCAGCGGAAACATCGAGATTTATCGTCATAAACGCTACTATCCTTCTGCATTTCACAGCCATGATTTTTTTGAGTTTTTCTATATGCCGGACGGAGTTTGTAAAATTGAAATTCCCAACAAGCAGATTATTTTGAAAGAAGAAGACATCTGTCTGATTCCGCCAGGCATGTCCCACAAGATTTCGCTGTACAGCGATGGGATTCTGGTCAGCCTTTTAATCAAGCGCGACTATTTTATCAATTCCTTCAACAGCTTTCTGACGGAGCATAATCTGATGTCGGCATTTTTTACGCAGGGACTGTATATGAAAAATGAAAATTCCTATCTGCTGTTCCATACCTACGGGGACGAAAATATCCGCAGAATGCTGGAAACAATTCTGCTGGAGTATATCACAAATAAAAAATACTGTTATCTGCTGATGGATTCCTTTTTATCCTCGGCGCTCAACTTTTTGCTGCGGGATCATATCGACCGGGCAGAATATGAGACAAATATTTTAAATCAGGCGCCCTTGATTGCGGAAATCCAGATGTACCTTCAGGAAAACATACAGACCGCCACGCTGAAAAGCGTCGCTGCGCATTTTAACTATTCCATCGCCTATTTGAGCCGGATGATCCGGATGAAGGCGAATTCTTCCTTCTCTGACATGCTGAAAGCAGAACGGATCCGCAGAGCCTGCAGTCTGATTGCGAATACGAATCTTAGTATTACAAAAATTGCGGCGCTTATCGGCTATGACAGTCAGCGTCAGTTTAATCGGATGTTTAAAGCGGAAATAGGCTGCACCCCCTCCGATTACCGGACGCAGCAGAACAAAAAGGACGATACAGAACAAACGCCGCCCCGGAACTCCGAAGCGGCGCAGAATCACAGCATGGATCTCAGTCTTTCGCAATAATATGCAACCAATTCAAACTTGGCATCCGGCGCGATTCGATGGTCCGGACAGGGGATATAGCCCCCTAATGCAATCAGGCCTAAAAGGCGTTCGACTTCCTCATCCACTGCTTTTTTATCCTTTGAAAACACGGTTTTATTCATTCCGCCCACGCCGCGCACCGCTTTGCCGTACTGCGCGCGCCACGGTGCAATATTCCCGCCCCAAGTGCCGTATTCAATGGGAAACATGGTGTTTACCCCGTTTTCCAGCCAGATCGGCACTAATTTATCAATACAGCCGTCACAGTCGAGAGAAACAATATCGATCCCGTACTGCTGCAGCAAATCCGTGATTCGTTTATAATGAGGTCCCACCTTTTCTTTAAAAACAGCAGGAGAAACCAACGGTCCGTTCTTAAAACAGATATCCTCCCAAAAATGGGCAAAATCCACCTTGATCCCGCTCTTTAGGATCTTTTCGGTTACCTGATAGCTCAGATTTCCCATAGTGTCTATGATTTCTGTATATAAATCTTCATCATCCACATATAAATAGCTCAGATGCACAACGCCTAAAAGGTTCCGAATGCTGCCGTACAGGGACCCGCAATGGAGTCCGATGGGGGTGTCCGAAGCGGCCTCCGTTGCCGCCCGGAGGCCCTCAATATCAACGCGGCGGCAGTCGTACTGCAGCTTCGGCAAATACAACTCTTCCCAGGCTTTCCGGTCCGTCAGCGTCGTACCGACCTCAGAAGGGATCGAGCCGGCTCCCGGTGTAATCCGAATGATGAGTCCTTCATTGTTCCGGAGCGTCCGCGCGCCCTGCGCATCCACCTCCAGCACCTCCTCTTCAAAAAACGGAAATAAACCATTATTGCCGCCCACACAGGCGTTCCAGTTAAAATCAAAGCCGATTTTTTCCATAATCGCTTTGTCCCCCGGGCCGTTATCACCATATCGGTTGTAATTTTGGGCATCTTCCTGGGAGATATAGCCTTCCTCGGCCCACTTTTCCACGGTCTCGCTCCAATAGCCAAACGAAACGATGGGCATCTTTTCATATGGCTCGTAAAGCAGTACCGCCATTGCGTTTTCCTTTAAATTCATAAACGCCACCTCCGGTGATATGCAATTTCAATCGCATTGATATTTCATTGATACGGTGGCATTATATCCTACCTTGCCGGAGGCAACAAGGAAAATATTTTAATTATTATAAAAATATTTTGCTTCTGCCGCCATTTCCCGCAATGAAACAGCCCGGATACGATTGCCGCATCCGAGCCGTTTCCGCTTGGGTGATATGTATATTAAGGACAGTATGCAAAATCAGCGCTTCTTCTTTTTACGAAGAAGCCATAAAGCACTTCCGGCAGCAAACAGCAGCAAAACAAACCCACCTGCAAGTCCCCAGAGCATCCTTTCAAGAACAGCCGATTGGTTTTTCCGCGCCGCCGGCAAATCCGGTTCTCCCCAAATGGAGGCAAGACGCTGAATTTTCATAGATTCCACGAAAACGTCTCCTCCTGTTACAAAAAATTCCATTTCAGTATACTCCGGCAGCGGATAGGTCAGTGCAAATACAGACTGTGCACCATCGTTGCCGAACACATCCACAATGTTGCTGTCTATAATAATCCGCAACATAATTCTGCCGTTTTCTCCCGGCAGCAGCGTTACATCCGCGGCAGTCCCGCCATATTTTCCGGACTGTATGCCGTCTGCCGTCAGAAGACCCGTATCCGTATGATATGTGATGACAGTTGCCCTTTCGTCCCCTTTGCGAAGACGGAAGCCAAATTCCGAAGCAGTGCCTGGATGAATATCCGCAAGAATTTCATAATAGCTGCCGCTGACACCAGCCAGCAGATTACCATCTTCCGGGCTTACCGAACGCACCTCTGTTTCAAACAGGACCTCCTCCTGCAGGGCTGCCATCTCCTCCACGGGATAACAGGTCAATACGTATTTACCGTCCTGATTATGCAGCTTCAATTCCAGAGGCCAGGACATCAGTCCGTTCCAGTCCTTGCTGAAGCGGTCATCTTCTCCGTTTGCAGTATCCGGCTGAACTGCGGTCCACTCCCGAAGCCAGCTGATCTGAATTCTGCGATTTGATGAATCATTAAAAAAGGTCTGTGACGCATACATCGTATTTCCGCCGAATAATACCTGCTTCTCCTGTTCGCCGGTAAAAACAAAGGTCCCCTTTTCATTTTTTTCGAAGGATCCTACCACAGCATACGTCTGAAAAATATTCTGCTCCACCTGAACGTGGCCGCCGATATATACCCATTTTACATTGCCCGGCTTCCCTTCCACCTCAATCGGAAAGAAATCCGGACACTCTCCTGACAGTTTCTCCTGATTCAGTCCCGTAATTGCGCTTTCAAACCGCCAGTTGAGCAGGTCAGGAGAAGAAAAGATCCGCCCTTGTCCGCCGCCTACCATTAAGATCCAGATGCCGCCGGCTTCGTAAGAGTCATCCGCATACCAGACCAGCTTGGGGTCACGGAAGCCGTCATTATATTTTTGCACGTAATTGCTTCCGTTTTTTATAATCGGATTGCCCTCATATTTGATCCAGGTCCTTCCGTTATCTTGAGAATACGCCAAACTGAGCTTTTCAGTGCCATAGAAGGTGTCGCCGTATACAGATGAATAAATCAGCACCAGACGCCCTGCAGGATCGGAAGCCGGATCAAACAGGCCGGAAGTATTCTGATAATCTACCCCGCCGGAGCCGGACCAGCACAGTCCTAAGTCATCCGGCAGCAGCGCCGGTTCAATCTGCTCCCAGTGAACCAGATCCTTGGATACCGCATGGTACCAGCTGGTATTCGGGCTTAATACCGATGTCCGCGGACGGGTCTGGTAAAACAAATGATATTCCCCGGTTGCGGCATTGTATACCAGACCGTTGGGGTCATTGATCCATTCGCTCCGGGAAGAGTAATGAAGCTGCGGCCGATATATTTCATGATATAAAAGCGCCGGATCCTGGTCACGGTGCACCAGCAGGTATTTTACCATGTCAACCTGCAGATTCTCCATAATCCAATGAATTTGAATTGGTATTTCATTATATCCGACCTGCAGGGGAACCGAAACCGTTTCACCGGATTTTATATGCTGTTCTCCCACGGTAACAGTAAGCGCATCGCCGAACAGCACCTGAAAGCGCAGCACATCTTTAGTATAATCCGCATATGCAGAATATTCTGTCCGTTCCGGTGCATATTCTTGTTCAAAGTCAAGATTCAGGAAAGTAATCTGTTCAATTTCCGGGGCTGTAAACTCCGTATAGCGGACATTGCTGAACACAGCGTCTGCTTCACAAGTCATGAGACCCAAATAACCGCCAGCAAAATCAGCCGTGCTGTAGCTGCCTACCTGTTTCTCATTCAGGTAGAATATCAGTTCATTTCCGGCCAGAAACACCACCTTCAGATGATGGGGCTTGCTTGTTTGCTCCTCAGATTCCAACGGCCGGCTGACATTCCACACAAGGCCCCCTCTTACAAAAAAAGCACGGGATATATTACTTCCCGGTTCTACATTAAGACAATACCATGCTGCAGAAGGTTTTTCCCTATCTGCTGCGCCGAAGATGATCCCTACAGCTCTTCCTTTAAATATGACGTCACATTCATATATGAAAGACGTGCTGCCGTCAATATGCAGGTCCGACAAATAGAAAGCATCCCCCACTTTTCTATTGTCTGCCTGAATTTCCGTATCCGTCTCTTTCCACACACCGCCTGCGCACATCCAATTGTCCAGAACCTGCTGCTCTGCTGTACGCTCTTTTTCCGCCTGTGCGCGAAACCCTGCCATAACAGCTGCCGCCAAAATGATCACCATCCATATAGAAATCCGTTTTCTGTTCACTGCGATCCCCTCCCTTATCTCCGGGCGCAATGCACCCCGGTGAAATCAGGTCCGTTCCTTATTATTATTTCCGCAGGAGCGCGGCAAATCAAGTGAGAAAGTTCGGCCGTTCAGGAGAAAAAACGACAAAAAAAAAGCTTGACGATCCCTGTCGGCAGTGCTACAATACATTTTGTTGCAAATGCTGTGACGGAGACAGGTCTTTTTGCAGAGCCTGCAGAGAGCCGGTGCTTGGTGCGAACCGGCGGCGATCACGAAGAGACAAATCCCTCCTGAGCAGAAATGCTGAAGCAAGATAGTAAGCATTTCCGGTAAGCACCGTTATCTGCGAGGATTTCATGGGAATCCGGTGAATATATAACGTATTGGGTGGTACAGCGGAGGATTTCAGTCCCCGTCTCAATCGAGACGGGGACTTTTTATATAGCAAAAATCTTTCAGAAAGGATGAGAAAAATGGCATTGTTTGAAAAATTCGTCAACAAAAAAGAGTTCAGTTCGTATGAAGAGTTTAAGAGGGACCTGCGCATAATTGTTCCCGAAAATTTCAATTTTGCTTATGATGTACTGGATGTGCTGGCGGAAACAAAGCCAAACGCCCGCGCAATGGTCTGGTGCGACAGCCGGGGAAACGAACGGGTCTTCACATATAAGGATATCCAGTCTTATGCGAATAAAACTGCAAATTATCTGAAAAAATTAGGAATCCGCAAGGGAGACAGCGTGATGCTGGTGCTCAAGCGTCATTATCAGTTCTGGTATGTGATCATGGCGCTGCATAAACTCGGCGCAGTTGCGGTTCCGGCCACGCATTTGCTGACGGCAAAGGATCTGGTGTATCGGAATAATCAGGCGGACATCAAAGCAGTGATCTGTACAAGAGAACATGATTTCGGCCTGCAGGTGGACTGCGCGCAGAAGGATTCCCCCACACTGCAGTTTAAGCTTTTTGCAGGCGGATATTTTCCGGAAAACAGTCCCTTCTGCAGAGACCTTGGGGACTGGATCGACCTGGACGCTGAGATTGCCTCTGAATCCGATGTTTTTCTGCGGCCCGAAGGTGCAGAGGCTACATGCAACAACGATATGATGCTCCTGTATTTTACCTCCGGAACCTCCGGCTACCCGAAAATGGTTGCCCACGATTTCATCTATCCCCTGGGCCATATTATTACCGCAGGCTATTGGCACAGCGTGAAGGAAGGCGGACTGCATATGACTGTGGCGGAAACCGGCTGGGCAAAGGCGGTTTGGGGGAAGCTGTACGGACAATGGCTGGGCGAAAGCGCCATCTTCGTATATGATATGGAAAAATTCGAGCCAAAAGATCTGCTTGAGAAAATTGCCGCGCACAAGCTCACCAGCTTCTGCGCGCCTCCCACCATCTATCGTTTTATGATGAAGGAAAATCTTGCAGAATATGATCTTTCTTCCCTGCAGGAACTGACCGTGGCCGGCGAGGCCCTGAACCCGGAGGTTTATAATCAGATCTATAAAGCAACCGGAATCCGGATGCGGGAATGCTACGGTCAAACAGAGGTTGTCGCCCTTGTATGTTCCTTTCCCTGGATGGAAATCCGGCCCGGCTCCATGGGCAAGCCCTCACCCTGCTACCACGTGGATATTATGGATGATCATATGCAGTCCTGCTATCCGGGCGAAGTTGGTGAAATCGTGATCAATACCTCAGAAGCTGCGGGCGGACGGCCCGTCGGCCTGTACCAGGGCTACTATAAAGATCCTGCGCTGACCGCGCAGGCGTGGCATGACGGATATTACCATACCGGCGACCTGGCATATAAAGATGAAGACGGATACTATTGGTATGTGGGAAGAAAGGACGATGTCATCAAGAGCTCCGGCTATCGCATCGGGCCCTTTGAAGTAGAATCCGCATTGATGGAGCATCCGGCGGTACTTGAGTGTGCGGTAACCGGCGTTCCGGATGAGCTGCGGGGCCAACTGGTAAAGGCAACAGTTGTATTAGCAAAAGGATATGCCCCTTCTCCGGAGCTGGCAAAGGAGCTGCAGAACTATGTAAAGAAAGTAACCGCACCGTATAAATATCCGCGTGTTGTAGAATTTGTGCCGGAGCTGCCGAAAAACATCAGCGGCAAGATCCGGCGGGTAGAAATCCGGCAGAATGACGCCGCTAAAGCATAAAGCATTTTCCGCTGCGGAAAGGAGCACACATTTATGGCAGATTTCAAGCTCTCCAAAAAACGGATCTCTCAGATCAATGCTACGGGAAACGGGAATTTTCCGAAATATACCACACAACTAATGAACATTGCCAACCAGAACGCAGGCGGGACCAAGCCTGCTGTTGTCGGTCAGCTGTCAGAGCTCTTTCCGGAATATCTTGCGCAGGAGACACAGCAGGCTTCCTGCGAACGCTGGGAAGCCTGGTATCGGAAGCGGTATCCGGAAACCATCGAGACTGCGGTGGGCAGGGTCCGGCAGCAAATAGAAAATTTAAAACAGGCCCTGCCGCTGATCACGGATGAAATGCTCCTGAACTGGGTAACCGATCTGGTAATCAGCAAAACATTTGATGGCCTGTATGTACAAAAGGCTGTCATTTCAGAAATTGCAAAACGGGAAAAGAAATCCTACAGACTTGCCGACCCGGCAGAGGAGGCGGTCGGAATTGACGGCTATATCGGAGACGAACCCGTATCCGTCAAGCCGGACACCTATCTGCATATGAACATGCTGAATGAACAGATTCATGCCAAAATCATAACCTACACAAAGAAAAAGGACGGCATTACAGTCCATTACTGAATCGCGGGCATTTCATAGGTCACACGGAGCCTTCCGCCGTCTGCCTCTGTTACTGAGGCGATCTTTTCAACGCACAGCTCCGTCTCCTGTCTGGTTTTTACGCCAAAGCCATGATGGAGATTCGTGTAAAACTGATCCTTCCCGCTTTCGCGCTGCGCCTTCAGAAAACGGAGATGGTTTTCAATCCGGCCATCGATATACCGATTCAGCTCCGGCGCGGCGGAGGATAGTGCCTGCCGCGCCCGTTCGGCGATGGCAGAATCAATTTCATATCCGATTCCGCTGCGCTGTGAGGCCATACAGGCCAGCAGCACGGTGCCAAGTCCTGCAAATGGGTCCAGAACCGTATCCCCTTTCACAGAAAACATATTGACCAGGCGGAAACCGAGCTCAAAGGGAAAGGCGGCGCTTCTTTCCCGCCCCTTCTGATTGCCGTCTTTTATACTTTGCGCTGTACCGTTCAGCTGCCAGAGATCGGAAAACCAAAGATTGCGCTCCTCCCAGAAGTAGGCGCTCTCCCGGCGGATTCGCTTCTCCGGCATACTCTTGAACACGCGCCTTTCACCTTTTCGGAAAATCAGAATATATTCATGCTCATAGGTAACGTAAGCGCCCGGAGGATACATGCCGGATCCCATAAATTTGTTCGGCGCGTTGGAAGGCTTGCGCCACAGGATATCAGGCAGTACCGTGTATCCCATGCTTTGAAAAAAAGAAAGGATCATAGCGTGATTCGGATACAGCTGAAAAATCCCGCCGCAGGTGCGCGCTGCATCCCCGATATTAATGCAGACGATACCGCCCGGCGACAAGACCCGGTCCGCCTCCCGCCAGGTTCTTTCCAAAACACCGTGCATACCGGAAAAGGCCTGCGTCATACGCTGCGCTTTTAGTGCAGCAGCAATCGCCGGGTCCTGCTCAGCAAAGCAGGGATCCCACATTTCAATCATGGGATAAGGCGGCGAAGTTACGATCAGCTGAACCGAGGCATCCGGGACCGTCTCCATCCGCGCTGAGGACGCATTCTCAATTTTTTGGCATACAGTCAGATCCATCTCCGTCCCTTTCTAAGGCCGTAAAAATTCTATGACAGGCGGCTTTTAAAGTCCGTGTATCCGAAGGTACGGACTGTCCGGAGGCAGCCGTTTTCCTCCGCAACCGCAATATCCGGCAGATTCATACCGTTGAAGGTGTTGTTTTTTACCATCGTATAATGTGCCATATCGCCGAATACAATCCGGTCGCCGCACTGCAGCGGACGGTCAAAGGAGTATGTGCCGATCCGGTCGCCCGCCAGGCAGGTGGGCCCGCTCAGCTGATACGTATACGGCTTCACGCCTGGCAGCTCTGCGCCAAGCACAGGAGGGCGATAAGGCATTTCCAGCACGTCCGGCATATGACATGCCGCGGATGTATCCAGGATTGCGATTGCGCCGTCGTTCTCTACAAAATCCATTACCGACGCCACTAAAAAGCCGGCGTTGAGTACAACCGCCTCTCCCGGCTCTAAATACACGGTTACTCCGTATGTGTCCTGAATGCGCCTGATGCAGCGGATCAAAAGCGACACGTCGTAGTCTCTGCGGGTAATATGGTGTCCCCCGCCGAAATTAATCCATTTCATCCGGGAAAAATATGGGCCGAAGCGTGCCTCTGCCGCTTCTATGGTTTGGGCGAGGGCATCGGCATTCTGTTCGCACAGTGTGTGAAAATGCAAGCCTTCGATGCCTTTTAGGCTTGCCTCCCGGAAGTCCGCCGCCTTCACGCCGAACCGGGACCCCGGCGCGCAAGGGTCATAAATGCCATGCTCCTGCGTGGAGCATTCCGGATTGATACGGATTCCGCAGCTTTTTCCGCTTTTCACCGCCTGTTCCCGGAAGCGTTCCCACTGCGCAAAAGAGTTGAATACGATATGATCGCAAAGCCTTAGAATCTCTGTCATTTCCTCCGGCTTGTAGGCCGGCGCAAAAATATGGTTTTCTTTTCCCATTTCTTCCTGTCCGAGCCGAAGCTCAAACAGGCCGCTGGCCGTGGTCCCCGCCAGGTATGCGCCGATCATCGGATACAGGCTGTACATGGAAAAAGCCTTCTGGGCCAGCAGAATTTTGCAGCCGGTTTCATCAGAAACCGCTTTCAGCACTTCTAAATTGCGGCGTAGCAGCGCTTTATCCACAATGTAGACAGGCGTTGCCGCGCCATGGATATCAAAATTGAGCTGCGCCGCCTCCATCTCAGTCAACCAGCTCCGGCGCAAAGCTTTCCTGCCAGGGCAATCCCCACCGGTTCAGCGCCGCCATAAACGGATCCGGGTCAAATTCCTCAATATTATATACGCCCGGCTTCTGCCAGGTACCATTCATAACCAGCATGGCGCCAATCATCGCCGGTACGCCGGTGGTGTACGAAATCGCCTGGGACCCCACCTCCCGGTAGCATGCCTGATGATCGCACACATTATATAAATAATACTGTTTTTCTTTTCCGTCCTTTATGCCCTGGAAAATACATCCGATATTGGTTTTTCCTTTGGTTCTCGGACCTAAGGAAGCAGGATCCGGCAAAACGGCTTTCAGGAACTGGAGCGGAACGATCATCTTTCCCTCGAATGCAATCGGCTCAATGGATGTCATGCCCACATTTTCAAGACACTTTAAATGTGTCAGGTAGCTCTGCCCGAATGTCATAAAGAAGCGGATCCGCCTGATTCCCTTTAAATTCAGCGCTAATGACTCGATTTCTTCATGATGCAGCAGGTACATATCCCGCTCTCCGATTTCAGGAAAATTGTACACACGTTTGATCTCCATGGGCTCAGTTTCTACCCATCTGCCGTTCTCCCAATAGCTGCCCTTTGCAGTCACCTCCCGGATATTGATCTCCGGATTAAAATTCGTGGCAAACGGATAGCCGTGATCGCCTGCGTTGGCATCGAGAATGTCCAAGTAATGAATTTCGTCAAAATGATGCTTCTGCGCATAGGCGGAAAACACGCCTGTTACCCCCGGGTCAAAGCCGCTGCCCAGCAGCGCCGTAATCCCGGCCTTTTCAAAGCGCTCCCGGTACGCCCACTGCCATTTATATTCAAACTTTGCCGTATCCAAGGGCTCATAGTTGGCTGTATCCACATAATGCGTCTTTGTGGCAAGACACGCCTCCATAATCGTTAAATCCTGGTACGGTAGCGCCAGGTTCAAAACCACATCGGGCCGGAAATGCTCAATGAGCCGGACCAGCTCGTCCACATTGTCCGCATCCACCTGGGCAGTGGAAATCTTTGTTTTTCCTCCGTCCAGCTTTGCCTTCAATGCATCACACTTGCTTTTTGTACGGCTGGCGATCATCAGCTCCGTAAATACCTCACTGTTCTGACAGCATTTATGAATTGCCACACTTGCTACGCCGCCGCAGCCGATTACTAAAATTTTCCCCATCTGAAATCCTCCATTCTGCCGTATCCGTAACGGCTTTCTATCATCATTCCTATCTGAGCGACAGCAAAAGCTCCCGCAGCAGCTTGCACGCCACAGCTGTAGAAACGCCGCTCTGATCATAGATCGGAGACAGCTCATTGATATCGCAGCCCACGATATGAAGCCTTCCGCAGATTCCGCGGATTGCGGCAAGCAGCTCTGCAAAGCTGACCCCGCCTGCCTCCGGCGTGCCGGTCCCGGGAAAGATCGACGGATCCAGCACATCAAGATCAATCGTCAGATATACGGGCTTTCCTTCCAGCAGCGCCGCCTGCTTCTGCGTTTCATGCAGCGTAAAACGCTCCATAAACGTATGCTTTTCGGCAAAGGCAAATTCCTGTCGATCTCCGGAGCGGATGCCGAATTGATAAATTCTGCCGTCTCCGATGATCTCGTGGCAGCGCCGCATAACGCAGGCATGGGAAAGGGCTACGTCTAAATAGGAATCCCGCAAATCGGCATGGGCATCGAACTGGATGATATGCAGCTGCGGATAGCGCTCCGCCGCTGCCCGCACTGCGCCGAGCGTCACCAAATGCTCTCCGCCCATCATAACCGGCAGCTTTCCGTCTTCTAAAATCCCGCAGACACATGCCTGGATCTGTGCCAGCGCCCGGCCGCAGTCCCCGAAAGGCAATTCCAGATCTCCCCCGTCAAATACCTTGAGATCGCATAAATCCCTGTCCTGATAAGGGCTGTATGTCTCGATTCCAAAGGATTCCCCGCGGATCGCCCTGCTTGCAAAGCGCGTTCCGGGGCGATAAGAGGTGGTGGAATCAAAGGGTGCCCCGAACAGAACTATGTCCGCATTCTGATATTCACTTTCACAGCCGATAAACGTCTCAACATTCTTCTTCCACATGCTTCAGCAGATCCTCCACATAATTCGGCAGCGCAAAAGCGCCCCTGTGCAAATTTGTATTATAATAACCTGTTTTCAATCCCAGCGCCTTCCACTGCGCGGCTTTCAGATCCCTGACGGGATGATATTTTTTAGAGGCAAACCCAAACAGCCAGTGTCCCGAGGGATACGTCGGAATATGGGCCTGATAGACACGGCAGATATCAAAGGACTGTGCAATGCGTTTGTGCGCCCGCTGCATGGCTTCGGCATCCGGCGCATAAAACGGACTTTCATGCTGGTTGACCATGATACCGTCTTCACGCAGCGCTTTGAAGCAATTTCCGTAAAATTCTTTTGTAAACAACCCCTCTCCGGGGCCGAAAGGATCCGTGGAATCCACGATGATCAAATCATATGCCTCTACCCGGGTGCGGACAAATTTCAGTCCGTCCTGAATATAAATTCGGATACGGCTGTCGTCAAATCCGCAGGCGGTCTGCGGGAGATATTCCTT
>USLW01000010.1 GCA_900555605.1 uncultured Clostridium sp.
GGAGTACAGGCAGAGCCTTGGATTAGCAGCTTGAATAGTCCAAGAAAATGTCCGCAACCCCCTCCTGCATATTTCTCATTTTTCCTTTTCAGTATCATTGGTTATGCGATGTTCTTCTGCAAGAACACCTTCCAAATCAAATGCGGGAATAAAACTCTCTTGGGCAGCGTCTCCGTACTGAATATATGCATTTTCCACCCCAATTCGTTCAGCATAGTCGATAACCGCTGTATATTCTCTATCTGTAATTTTTCGGTTTAATTCCAACTGTTCACCAGTAAACTGCCCGAGAGGTGGCGTATACTGTTTCATAATACTAAAATAAATGCGATTACCGTAGCATTCATGCAGATGGTGAATAATTCTCTTTGCTTGCCGTATTCCGGAAAATGACCTCCCGGGTAATATTAAATGTCTGACTATGACACCCTTTTGCATCAGACCTTCGGAATTCAATATAGGCGGACCGATTTGACAGACCATTTCTTCTATCGCCAAATTTGCAAAAAATGAATAATCACCGGCACCAGAATAGTTTTGTGCCATGTATATATCGGAATATTTGAAGTCTGTCAAATAAATATCAATATATCCTTTAAGAAGTTTCACTGTCTCTACGGTTTCATATCCGCTGCTGTTGTACACGCATGGTAAAATCAAGCCTCTTGTTTTTGCAATATCAAGTGCATCAAGTATTTGCGGTACATAATGTGCAGGGGTCACAAGATTAATATTATGTGCACCTTTATCCTGAAGCTCCAACATAATATCAGCTAATCGCGGAATCGTGATATCCGCACCGATCTTTCCGTTGCTGATCTCCCGATTTTGACAGTACACACATTGAAGTGCGCAGTGGGAAAAGAAAATAGCACCTGACCCGTTTACTCCGGATATGCATGGTTCTTCCCAAAAATGCAGCGCAGCCCTTGCTATTTTTACCCCGGCTCCGACTGCGCCACACACCCCGGCCTCTCCCGACAATCGGTTGACACAGCAACCTCTCGGGCACATTTTACAATTGTATAAAAGTAATTCTGTATTAGATGGCTTCATATAATAAAGGGAGCGCTGATTCGATATCAATTTGATTTTCAATTGCTGTTATGATTCTTCCGCTGTTATATTTTCCTCCGTAAAATATAGCTCCGGCTAATCGGTCATCCCGGAACGTCAGACAGCGATAAGTATCATTTTCCGCAGAAGAAACAGCTTTCAGCCCCCTCCCATTTATCGCTCCCGCACTAAACAACGAAAAATTTCCAACCTCAAATACTGTGAAAGGTACCGGAGGCAAATAACACTTTGATTCATCTCCAGCCATAGCAGCACCGGCAATTTGCCCTTGCAGCGCTGCTGCAGCCCACTGCCCAGCCACCTTTTTCTGGAATTCAGCGCAATCTCCTGCAGCATATATACGCGGATTCGAACTCTGCATGTGCTCATTTACGAGAATTCCCATATTTACATCAAGTTTTGCCTCTTCTGCAATCAAAGTTTCACTTCTAATTCCAGTACTCGACAGAACAAAGTCCGCCCTAATATATGAACCCTTTGATAGAATTACACCTTCGTCATATACCATGGAGATTGTTTGTTCAGTTAAAATTTTAACGCCATATGCCTCTAACGCAGTCCGCAGACGGATAGAAGTTTTTTCGTCTGTCTGATTCGGTAAAATTCTTGTACTACGTTCTAACACTGTGACACGTACGCCAAGTTCAACAAGTGCTACTGCTGCCTCCAATCCTAAAATGCCGCCTCCTGATATCACTACATGCTTGTCCTTATTTTCAGAACTATGTACCTGATCCATAATTTTCAGCGCATCATCAATTGTGCGCAGAACAAAAACAGGAATTGCACCATCCCTTGGCCTGACCATATTAAACGGCACCGCTCCGATTGCAATGCATAATTTATCATACTTATGCATACTTCCATCACTTAATATTACCTCATTAGTTTCTGTATCAATCATACGGGCACATAATCCGCATATTGTTTCAATATTATTTTGTTCGTAAAATGATAGGTTCTCAAGTAAAATATTTTTAAAATCGTATCCTCTTGCCAAAACATCTGATAATGCAGGTCTATTATAAGGCAATGTTTCCTCTTTACAAACCAGCTTAATATGTGCAGTTTTGTTTCTTTCCCGCACAGCTTTTACAGCCTCAAGGCCGGCAATGCCTCCGCCAAGCACAATAAATGTTTCATCTGTATTCTGTTGAAACGGTAATGTATTTATATGATTTTCTAAAATAAAATCCTGTTTTTTAGCGCCACATATTGGACACGTCTCCGGTGCTTCTTCACCCGTAAATACCCAGCCGCACAATTTACACTTCCAACTATTTCCCATTTTAACTACGCCTCCTGTTTTTAGTTCTTATTTTATTCGCATAAACAATACCATATTTATCAAACATTGTCAAAGAATAAAATATATAAAATTTTCTAATTTATTTGTATGTGTATTTTAAGTTCTTCTTTATTTACCCTTTTTATTTACCTCTCGGGTACATTTTTAAAGCCTATCTGAAATTTTCGGAAGATTCCATTTGTAGCGAATGGCAAGTAATCTGATGATTATGATACTTGCAGCACTGATCAAAATGGATAGTGATTCATTTATTTTACATATAAGAAACACATAGTATAAAACTGCTCCGATAATTGCTGCCAGCGCATAGATATGCTTTCTGAGAACTGCCGGTATTTTACCAATAAGGACATCTCTTAAAACACCGCCCCCAATTCCCGTAATTGTACCGATAAAAATAACTAAAAATCCATTTTTTATATAGCCCTGCCTAATTGCTGTATTCATACCGGTTATTACAAAAACTGCCAGTCCTATTGCATCAAATATGTTAATTATATTATTATAAAATGCAATATGTTTTCCGCCGCCTCTATAAATATACATTACGAGAAATACAAAGGCAGAAACAATCACAGCTGTTAATATATAAACCGGTTTGTAAAAAAAGGTCGGAGGTGTAATACCCAACATAATATCTCTAAGTGCTCCGCCGCCGACTGCAGTTGTAGCACCGAGTACAATTGCACCAAAAAAATCAACTTCTTTTTCTATCGCAGCCATTACTCCGGTTATTGCAAACGCAACGGTTCCAATAATTTCGAAAATAAAAATAATATATTCAATATTACTCGCCAAGAAGAAACCACCTTTATTTTTTTTAATTATATCATATTTATTAAATAATGTATCCTACTTTTGTACCCCGCCTATTATCTATTGGCTTTAAGCTACCCGAGAGGTAAATTTTTATTACTGCATTTATTTTAGTTGACGAATTCTGGGAAATAATGCAAAATTTATTATTGTGATAAATGCAGGAGGATCGATATTATGACAAAGAAACGTGTGATAAGCCCGAGCGGATATTATCATTTAATCCAAAAAGGAGTAAATGAACAAAATATATATTTAGAAGATAAAGACAAATTAGTGTTTTTAAAGTTATTATCTAAATATGTAAATAAATATAGAATTACTATAATTGCTTTTACATTAATGAATAATCACTACCATCTTTTTATCCGTGACAACGCTTGTTCTGTGTGTAATGTCTCATTTTTTATGCGGGATCTGAATAGCTGCTATGCAAAATATTTTAACAGAAAATATGGCAGACGCGGACATTTATTTATGAGTACGTACAGCGGGCTGCATGTTGATTCGGTAAAATATGCAAAAACACTGATACGGTATATTCATCGAAATGCGGTTGAGGCTAAAATCGTACAAAAAGCAGAACATTATAAATGGTCAAGCTATCAATTCTATTTAAGGAAGAAATCTCTTTTTGCGATAAAAAACGCAGTATCTTTTAAAATTGATATGTCTTTTTATGAAAATATGTCGCATCTTGAAATAAAGGCGTTTACTGAGAACCATAAATCACTGGCCGAACAATACTATTCAGAAGGTGATCACAAATATTTTTTAAATGACAAACAAGCTGCCGATAAGATCAAAGCAGCAAGTAAAATATCGAATTTTAAAAAATTTGCTCAGCTTGACGCGAATGAATTACAGCAGGCATTATCCGTATTATGTAAAATAAAAGGTATATCGTATAAGCAAATATCAAGAATAACAGGAATCAGTTATACCATTGTCAGAACGATTGCCAATAAGGCAATGAAAGGCAGGCCGAACCCAAATGAACCCGTATGTTAGTTATTTTTTAGTTATTTTAATAATAATACTGATATGATATACTGATGAAGTTCACAGATTAATTTTAGAGAAATGGGATTGTATCAAGATGCCGAAAACATATAAAGAACAGTTCAAAAGACTTCTCAGTTTGACAAGAAAAGCAGTCCAAGATTACGATTTAATACAGGAAGGAGACCACGTGTGTGTGGGCGTATCCGGGGGAAAAGATAGTTTAACACTGCTTACTGTTTTAGCTTCTCTGAGGAATTTCTATCCAAAAAAATTTGATCTTTGTGCTGTAACAGTCTCTTTAGGCTTTCCGGACATGACATTTTCACTCGTTACAGAATACTGTCAGCGGTTAAATGTTCCTCATACAATCATTGAATCTTCGATTGCAGAAATCGTGTTTGATATACGAAAGGAACCAAATCCCTGCGCATTATGTGCGAATCTTCGAAGAGGAGCGGTTAATGATGCTGCACGTAAAATGGGATGCAATGTTGTTGCTTTAGCGCACCACAGAGATGATGTGATTGAAACTGCCTTATTAAGTCTTTTTTGGGAAGGACGATTTTATTGTTTTTCACCAAATACCTGGTTGGATCGAACACAAATCCATGTGATACGTCCATTTATTTATATAGCCGAATATGAAATTAAACAATTCGCAGAAATATCCGGATTACCTGTTGTTTTCAACCCCTGCCCTGTAGATCGTTCCAGTCAAAGGGCTAACACAAAGAATCTAATCTCATTAATAGAAAAAGAAAATAAACATCTTCGTACAAATATTTTTGGTGCTGTCAAACGGGGGGTCTGGCCGAAGCAGCATCAATAATAATTTTTTTAAAATTAATACAAAAACTCATCTTTTAAAATTTACCTCTCGGGTAGATTTTTTACCACCTCAGATTCCCGTTCATGTATAAATTCATTCCAAACAGTAACTCGTATCATAAAAGGCCCCACCTTTCTTAATGGGATATTTTAGTTATATCTCATAAAAAGGCGAGTCATCAAATCAAATGATCAAGAATTATACAAGAATCATTCAATACCTAATTTACTCACCAAGCATAGAATCCGGCAAAATACGCAAACTGCCCGAGAGGTAATTTAGAAGAGGTACTTTAGAGAGGTGATTTATTTATAACCTATTCGGACAAAGGATTTATTTCGTGATCATGCTGGACGGAGCGCAAGCCTGCTACACTGTCCACAGGTAAGGAAAAGACAATGGTGTGGGCTTCTGTTTTCAAACCGGCTTGGGTCATGATAGCCTTCATAATCCCGTTTTTATCTTGGTTTCTGGCAACAATAAAAACAATCTCCTTTTCATCCGCAATGGAGACTCCAAAAAATTTTTCCGCGTGCTCGGTACTGGTCCCTTTGGCATGGATTACCGTACCACCCTTTGCATTCGCACTGCGCGCCGCATCCATTACAAGCTCGGTATTTCCCTGATCAGTAATCGCAACAATTAATTCATACGGTGCTTCTTTCATCTCATTTTCCTCACTTATTTTAATAACTTGCCCCTCAGTTAAATATTTCATACTCAAGGTTCCGCCGATACTGCCCACAGGAACGGTAAGCGCAATCCCGTTTCCAGGTACATCAATATCCATTTCATACACAAGATCATGCATAAGGCTCTTTTTCACCTCGTCGGAGACCATTGAAAAAAGCATAGCCTTTTCAGTTTTCTCAATCCCGAGGTAATCGAGCATTTTACGCTGCGCAGTACCGTTGCAGGGAGTGCTGAAGATCGCCGCCAGCCCGCGCCGTTCGTAAAATGTTATATACGCCTCACAATAGTCCCGCTTGATAATCGTAATCAAGAAATATATAGCGCGCATAGCTAAACCCCTCTCATTACAGTTCAATAATTTCCTCTTCCCCATCAGGAATCTTAGTCTCAGGTGTCTTTCCAACAGGATTTCGTTTCATTTTTATTTTATAGGTTAGCCCTAAAATCTGGATTGTAATCAGCGGTGTCATGGCAACCATGGCAACCACCCCAAAGGCATCTGCAGCAATATTGCCTCCCACTGCTTCACACGCCCCCATAGCAAGAGGAAGCAAAAAGGTCGCGGTCATAGGGCCGGAGGCCACCCCACCGGAGTCAAAGGCAATAGAGGTAAAAATATCAGGCACAATAAACGTCAGTAAAATAGCAATCAAGTAACCGGGAATCAGAAACCATATAATCGATATTCCGGTAAGGACACGGAGCATAGACAGACCCACGGATATAGAAACCCCAACCGAAAGGCTGAGCCGCATCGCCCTTTTAGGAATTGCCCCTGAGGTAATTTCCTCAACCTGCTTATTCAGCACATGCACGGCAGGTTCCGCGGCAACGATAAAATAGCCGATCACCATACCGATGGGAATAAGCAGCCAGTTTTGCGCAAGGCTACCGATCAATTTACCGAGATAATTTCCGGCAGGCATAAATCCGACGTTCACTCCGGTAAGGAACAGCACCAACCCAATATAAGTATATAAAATACCGACCAGCATTTTAATCAGCTGCCGCTTTTTGAGCCGCAGGGAAACCACCTGAAACAATGCAAAAAAGATCACAATCGGCAGCAGCGCAAGTGCGACCTCTTTAAAATATTCCGGAAAGCCATGGGCAAAAAGCCCCCACAGCTCCTTTGAATTTTCAATATCCGGAATTTCTACAGGCGCATACTGACTCTCTCCGGGGTGATACAGCATGCCTAAAATCAAAACAGCCAAAATGGGCCCGATTGAGCAAAGGGCAACCAATCCGAAGCTGTCGCGGCCGGCCTCCCTGTCACTTCTGATTGCAGCAACACCAACCCCAAGCGCCATAATAAACGGCACGGTCATAGGTCCGGTAGTAACACCGCCGGAATCAAACGCAACCGACAAAAAATCCGTTGAAACAAACCGCGCCAAAATAAAAACAAGCAGATAAAAGCCAATTAATAAAAAGGACAGGGGAATTTTAAAGAGAATGCGGAGCATGGCTACTACCAGAAACAATCCGACGCCGACTGAAACAGCACCGATTAAAATGGCATTCGGCACAGTCGGCACCTGATCCGCAAGGACCTGCAGATCAGGCTCTGAAATCGTAATCATCAGTCCGACAAAGAAGCAGACCAGTATAATCAGCCAAAGCTTGCGTGACTTTGTCATCTGCGCCCCGACGCGCTCTCCCATAGGCGTCATGGCCATCTCCGCCCCCAGGGTAAAAAACCCCATGCCCACAATCAACAGAACCGCTCCGAGAATAAATCCCATCAAAGTGCTGTTTGAAACCGGGGCAATCGAAAAGCACAAAAGAAGTACAATACAAGTCACCGGCATAACCGCTTTCAGAGACTCTTTAATTTTTTCCATTAAAATCGTTCGATTTCTGCTCAAGTAAAGTTCCTCCGTCCTCTGCCGCAGTCCCGGCGGCACTTCGCCTCTTTTCCGCAATCTTGATATTCGCTCTTTTAGTTAAATTCAGTTAAATATTAGGATAAATTATTATCACAAATCAACTTCTGCTTAAAACGCGGCTGAATAACAGGCAAGATGCTATGACAGCCGGCATAACAGTCCGCATAGAGACAAACAAAAAAGCAGGCTGCACCGTCAGGGTACATATTCAGTACCCTGTTCGCGTATTATAACAAATAAACATCATAAATGCCAATTCATTTTATACACTGTATCCGCGTTCCCGATGCAGTTAACGATTCTGCGGCGGCTCAAGTTTCAACGGACAGCGGATATTTCAAAAACGGATTGTACAGGCGTTGCGTGAAAATAAAATAGATGGTATTCTATCGATGTTTTCATTTTAAAGAATGGATGCGATGCGTTTGAAACAAATTTTTCATTTTATAAAGGGCATACTCATTGGGATCGCAGCAGTCATACCCGGACTGAGCGGCAGCATTTTTGCTGTAGTTGTGGGATTATATGAAGATATTCTGTTGGCGGTCAACAACCTGCGCAAGCAGACAAAAAAGAGCATCCTATTTCTGCTGCCGATTGTAATCGGCGCCGCGGTCGGTGTTCTGATTTCCACAAATCTGGTGCTGTACATTTGCGAAACATATACCCATCAATCGTATATCTTTTTTATCGGATTAGTTTTAGGCAGCATCCCTCTAATTCTGCGAAAAATGAAAAAGGTCCCGTTCCGGTCCGTCTATCTGATTTTGCCCCTGATCACCTTTGCCGTGATCCTTTTTGTCTCATTTTACACGAAAAACCTGTCATCGGGTTCTGCGGAAAGCTATGTAGCCATACCGCAGATCACCGGAATCGGAGATTTTCTGGTAATCTTCTTTTCCGGATTGGTCTCCTGTTCATTGATGTCTATTCCGGGTATCAGCGGCTCGATTACGCTGATGGTGATCGGACAGTATGGTTCCGTCTATAATGCAGTGGGAAAATGCGCCGACATGCTGACCAGCCTCGTCCAGGGGAACTGGGAAGGCGTAAAAGCCTCAGGCAGCAGTGTTTTCGTCGTGCTGCCCTTTGCATTGGGCGCAATCGCGGGATTTCTTCTGATTGCGAAATTCCTGGTTTACCTGTTAAAAAAGGCAGAAGCATTGACATATTATGCTGTTTTCGGGCTGGTTCTCGGCGCAATTGCGACGTTATTCCTTGACGGCGTATTTGCAGATAAGACCCAGCTGTCAGGCATGGATAGTAAAATGCTTGTTTTTACCGTGATCCTCGATCTCATTTTGATTGCCGGCGGAATTTTTTGTTCCGTATTCCTTGATAAGCCGCAAAAAAATCGTGCAGAATTGGAAAATTCATGATATACTCTTTTCGATTTGTTTTCCGCCGTTTATTCTGCCTCCGCGTCAGACATACTGCCGGCAGTGCGGGGCGGTATGTGCGGCAGTATAAACGGAGCTGCTTTATCGGCTTAAACAGATCATAGGCTGCGGACCGTAACAGCGGCTGACTTTTTAATAAAGCGAATATGGACATAGGTGAAAGGGAGTAGCTTACAGCACAGGCTGTAATAAACGGCGTCAGAACGATTGCTGACTTGGATACAATCCGATTCTCAGGAATCCGCCTTTATTTGAAAAAGCAAGACTTTTATTGTGTATCCAACGACACAGTAAAAGTCTTTTTATGTATAAAATTATGATTTCGCAATCAATATAGCTCTGAAAGGAATGAAGGGGATTGGAAGCACTCTATGAAAACATACTGAAACTTGAGTGGCAGCAGGTAGTCATGTGGGGAATCGGCGGAATTCTGATCTATCTGGCAATCAAGAAGGATATGGAACCGGCGCTGCTGCTGCCCATTGGATTTGGCGCAATTTTGGTGAATCTGCCATTTTCCGGCGCTGTCACACAAATTCACAATGGTACGGAAGAGGTCGGTGTGATCGACCTGCTGTTCAACAACGGAATTGCAAATGAATTATTTCCGCTGCTGCTTTTTGTCGGTATTGGCGCGATGATTGATTTCGGTCCTTTGCTTTCCAATCCGAAGCTCATGCTATTCGGTGCAGCAGCCCAATTCGGGATCTTTTTTACCTTTAGTATGGCCGCGCTCTTCGGATTTGAAATAAATGATGCGGCCTCCATCGCCATTATCGGCGCAGCCGACGGTCCGACCTCCATTTTCGTTGCAAACTATTTAAAATCCAATTATCTCGGGGCAATTATCGTTGCAGCATATTCTTATATGGCACTCGTACCGATTGTTCAGCCTCCGATTATTCGTTTGATTACTACAAAAAAGGAACGCCGCATCCGTATGCCGTATACGCAGAAAGAGGTCTCAAAACTGACGCGGATTTTATTTCCTATTGTAATTACTGTTGTCACCGGACTTGTTTCTCCTCGTTCTGTTGCGCTCGTAGGGTTTCTCATGTTTGGAAATCTGATTCGGGAGTGCGGCGTTCTCAATGCATTGTCAGAAAGTGCGCAGCATGTTCTTGCCAATTTGATTACTCTGTTTTTGGGAATTACAATTGCCTCCAGAATGCAGGCCGCAGAATTTCTTACAGCGCAGACGCTGCTGATTTTAGGGCTTGGCCTGATCGCATTTATTTTTGATACAGTAGGCGGTGTCTTTTTTGCAAAGTTTCTCAATCTTTTTTCAAAGAAAAAGATCAATCCCATGATCGGCGCTGCCGGAATTTCCGCATTTCCCATGTCTGCCAGAGTTGTACACAAAATGGGGCTTGCAGAGGATGACCAAAACTTCCTTCTGATGCATTCCATCGGGGTCAATGTATCCGGTCAGATCGCCTCTGTCATTGCCGGCGGGCTGATATTAAACCTTGTTGGATAACCGGCAAATAAACATAGATCGCAGCACTGCGATCGCTGCGCTGCCTGCTGAGGCAGAAAGGAGACTGTTATGAATTATCAAGCATTTTTAGATACACTGCCCATTATGGGAAAAGGCATGCTCGGTATATTTATTGTAACCGGGGTTATCATTCTCGCAATGCTGCTTCTTAACAAAATAACAGGGGGTAAAAAGAAGAAACCCGATAAACCGTGATTTTACCGGGGTTTATTATGTAATGTCTTTTCTTTTGTTCGACTCTTTCTATAGCCTCCTTTTTATTGGGTGCCGCACAACAGTTTTAAGTTTGCTATCATCACATTTTCTCGGATCGGAAAGATAAATCTCGTGATGATAGCGCGCGTCCGTGATATTCAATTCATAGCCGTTTTGCTCTGCGTATTCGTGCATTGCCGCTATCGTTGCAGGCTCATTATCATAAGCGCCGATATGCATACACTGTACGCATTCCCCCTCGTCATATGGAAAGAATTCGACTTTTGAAAAGTCGGTTTTCTTTTTTCTTGTTGCTTCGGCAACCGCCCAGTCAAAGTCAGCCTTTGTAACGAAATCTGGCAGACGAATCGCCGAAATAAAGTTGAAATCTTCTTTATGTGCATAATCAATGCCATCCACACCATCCTGCCACCAAAAGCCCTCCAGCGGAGGGACTACATACGCGAAGTATCCGTCAATCTTATGATTGCCCTTATCACTCATCTTTATAGTGAACGCAATGCCGTAAAGCAACCCGATAGAAGCTTTATACGCGCCATTCTCCTCGTTGGGATCACCCTTGCCGCGAACAGCGATATAGTTCATTTGCGGCACCTCTACGATGCCCGGTTTCTTAGGCGGCATATAATATTCTTTGTATTCTTTCTTATAATCAAATGCCATTGCAAGTCTCTCCAATCCTAATTTTTTTTCAAACAGGAGTACATCTTCATATCCAAGACTTTCCCATTCTTAACTGCATTGCTGCGTAATGTTCCTTCATATTGAAAACCTGATTTTTCAAGTACGCGGCAAGAGCCGACATTATAAGCAAAGGGCTCTGCGTAAATACGGATAATATCGGTATGGGAAAATACATAATCACAAAGCTGCTTTACGGCTTCGGTCATGATACCCTTACCCCAATATTCCTCCGCTATGTAATAGCCAAGTTCGGCGGTCTGCCTATGAATATTGCATTGACGGAATGCTCCGATACTGCCGACCACTTTTTCGTCTGCCGTGATTGCAAAGGCAAAGGTTCCGTTTTCATCAGCCGCAAGCATAGCGGAAATAAATGCCTTTCCATCTTGCTCAGTGTAAGGGTAAGGTAAACCGTCCCGAAGATTGTCTTGAATTTTCTTGTTGGAAAGCGCTGCCGCTAAATCCTTTGCATCCGCAGGCTCCCATTTTCTGATTTTTACTAACATTTTTCCTTCATACTTTCTCGCTGCACAGATCTTTCATAAAACTTTGTTCTTTGGTTTTTATAGGTTATATTTTATCATAAAACGGCGGCTTTTTCTACTTCTTTTTTATATCAGGAATAAAGCATTCGTTTAGCTTATTTGAATTATGTTTAAACAGATCATGTAAGGCCTTTTGCTCTCAAAACCGTTTATTTTCAGCTGTTTTGAAGTATAAAATATGATGGGTAAGGGATGGGTAAGAAATGGGCAAGGTCTTTACCCTACCCGCCGCGATTTTGAGGTCCATAAACACTACATCCTTTAAGCATATACTATTTCCGCACAGATCATTTTTTTGACTCTGGACTGTATCTCGTTCATTTTTTGCGTCTAAAGCACAGCATGATCAGCTTTCAGATTTTCTGTTACATTTTTCTGCTCTGCAATCTGCCTTGTAAGCACCAACATCATCTCCTGCGCCGGTTTGTCGATGCCGGCAGGGCAAGCGTTCAGTTTACCGCTTGTCAGCAAACTTTATAAATAAGCCTTTGCGGTATTTTTTGATATATTGCAGATATATCTGTCCCCAAAGCCCGATTGATTCTTCTTCGGCTGGTAAAGTAAGGTTCTGCAGCCCCTTTTGCTTTGTCTGCAGGAATTGTTTGGCCGGATTTTATAGCTTAACGGCATACCGCCATTTTTTGCTGCCGTCGGATTGCTATTTTCCCGTGCCCGATAGTATGTTTCACGATTTGTCCGCTCTTTCTTTTACCTCCGGGGCGCTGCGCACAGACTCTTTCTCTTTTCTTTTCCCTATCTTCCGTTTTTTCCTGCACAGGAATATAATGAATAAAATGACTGCAATTACTGCCAGATATGGCAGCATCCAAATAAGTGCAAGGAAAATCTGCTGAAAAACATATCCTGCCCCAGATAGTGATTGTTGAAAAGTATCGCCGAGTTTAGACCAAAAGCCAACATCAGATTTCCGATATTCCGCAACCTGCTGCAGGTTTACCCGAACAGTCGCATAAGCAACCTCATTGTCATATAGCTTCAGCTGTGTCGTGAGCGTCTCAATTTCCGTACGAATTCTGTTTAATTCGTTTTCCAGCGTTAAAATGTCCTGCAGGTTTTCTGCCTTTTTCAGCAGTTCCAGTATGCGCTCCTGCTGAATCCGAAGCGTATTCAGCTTACTCTCCGTATCATAGTACTTTGTAGTAATATCCTCCCCCTGCTGCGTGCAGTATAGGATGTTGCCCAGACTTTTCAAGTAGCCGTCAAAAACATCATATGTATGCGACGGAATCCGTAAAACAAACTCAGCACTGCCTCCTGATTCTGTGCTGCCGTTTAACTTAGAGCTTTCAATATATCCTCCGGCCTCCTGAATTTTACCTGTCAGCAGGTCTGCGGTTTTATCTAAATCCTTAATCTCTATCTCATACAGCGCAGTTGTAATAATTTTACGTTCACCAGAAGACGGCAGAACCCCAATATCCCCCGAAGACTGTTCCGGCAGCTTGCCGTTGCCGTCTCCATCTGCATCATACGCAGGACCGAAATCATTCCCGCTGCTTGAACATCCAACAAAAAGAAGCACAAAAAGCAAACATATCAGCAATACCGTATACCGACATCTCATAGACCTTACTCCTTTCCCGTCTCATCACCCAATATACTTGACCCTGCCCATTCATAGATTACAACAACTACTATTACAGATTATACCACAGTCCCTGCCGCAAAACTACTCGCACAAACGACCGGCAAGCATTCCGTAAACTACCCGAGAGGTAAAATAAACGCGCAAACTACCCGAGAGGTAAAAAATAAAGGAAAGGAAAGATAAGGTAAAATAAACGAGGTAAAGGGAGGCAGAGCAAGGCGCCGGAAGTACTGGGTATGCAGAGGGGGAGGCAGGGCGGGCCGGCCGGATATGGAGTTAATGGGAAAGGTCTGCTTCCTCGGCTTCAGATTGTAGGACAGCCGGGCGGAGTTCTCTTTCCGGAGTGTCTGAGAGAAGAAGCTGATCCGCTTCCTCCGGGGATAATTGCTCCACGCTGCGCAGGCTCTTTTTGATGATGCCGTTGCGTTTTTCGGCATCCTCCAGTACATTTCCGGCCTCAGTGATTTTTCTTTTGGCTTTATCCAGAACCACGGCGAATTTCTCATACTGCGTTTTGGCCGCGCCAAGCACTTTCCAAACCTCGGCGGCCCGTTTATCCAGCGCAATTGTCCGAAAGCCCATGCGCAGCGTGTTTAAAAATGCGGTTATCGTTGTCGGACCGCAAACCATGACCCGGGATTTATTCTGCAGCTCTTCCGCAAGCCCGGGGCGCCTCAGAATCTCTGCGTATAATCCTTCTGTAGGAAGAAACATGATTGCAAAATCCGTCGTCTGCGGAACAGAAATATAAAGGGAGGCAATTTTAGAAGCCTCTGCCTTAATTTTCAATTCTAACGCCTTTGCACATTTTTCCACAGCCTCTTTATCGGCCCGCTCCGCTGCCTCCTGCAGGCGCACATAATCCTCCTGCGGAAACTTGGAATCAATCGGAAGCCAAACAGATTTTCCATCTTCCTCCCGGGAAGGTATTTTCACCGCATACTCCACACGCTCTCCATTATTCCGGACAGAAACGTTCCGTTCGTACTGATCAGAGGTAAGCGTCTGTTCCAGAATTGTGCCGAGCTGCACCTCCGCCCAAGTGCCGCGGGCCTTTACATTGGTAAGCACGCGCTGCAGATCGCTGACACCTACCGCCAGATTCTTCATCTCACCCAAGGACTGGTATACGTTCTGAAGCTGCTCTCCTACTGTCTTAAAACTGACGTCAAGGCGCTGGGTCAGGGTAGATGTAAGCTTTTCGTCCACTGTGGCACGCATTTGGTCCAGCTTCTTCTCATTGCTCTCTTGAAGCTTCCCGACAGACTCTGCCAAAACCGCGTTGATCCGATCCGACTGCGCGGTCAGGGCCCGGCGCAGCCGGTCCCGTGACTCCGTTTCATTTTTTAAGAACTCCCGCTGCTGCTCCAAGATATTTTTATTAATTTCACCCAGCACCGCCCGATTTTCCTCGCGTCCGCGCTGCAGCTCATCTCCGACAAATCGCTGCAAGGACTGCTGCAGGTCTGAAACCATCTGCCGCATCTCACGCGTCTGCCTATCCAGCTCCGGCCGCAGATCCGGATTTTTATGTTGTCTGACCAGTAAAATCACCTGCAGCACCGCCACCGCAGTCAATAATATAATACAAAAATAAAATTCCACATAATCCACTCCTTAAATCAGATTCATGCAAACCAGACGCCGGGTTAGCACACAGCGCCGGGCCGGCCATATGGATGCCGTCCATATTCAGCCGCTTCATGTTATAGTCGAAGAAAATATTTTCCACGGTAAAATATACTGCCCCGGATATCTGAATTCCGTAGCTCTCCGGATTGCTAATGGTTGCATTCCGGAAGGTAAAATCCCGCATGCCTCTGATACGCAAACAAATGCCGAAATAGTATTCCGGATCATATTCCTTCAGCGCAAAACGCGATTCCCTGCTGCACCGGTCCTGATTCACATTATTTCCATCCCAAATACCGCCTTCGATGGTAATGTTCGGGCTATACGGACAGCCGCCATCTCTGCCTTGGCCGCCACCACCGCAGCGGAATTGATTATTTTCAAGCATAGCGCAATTTGCGTGGTCTGCAAGATGGATGATTGCTTCCGGCCTGATCCAGCAGCTCCTGCAGAAACGCAGTTGCATCGCACGGTTCCATATTCTGTCCCTCCTCCCTGCCTTCCGAAACCAAAGGGTCGGCCGGCAGTCATCAGCGCCGCATAATCAAAGCAGAGCCCTTTCTTTGCCTTCAGAACCGCATCGATATCCGGCACGTAGCCTGCCAGCGCCCCGCTTCCCGCAGTATATTTAACAGCATAAACCGTTTAAACTGTCTTCTTTAAAACGGAGGCTCCTTCGCTTCTAAGATCTGACCTTCTTTGACATGCCATCGCTGTTCAGCGCATAGCGCAGCGCGTTTTGGGCGCTGAACAGACCCTGCCGGTAAAGGGCATATTGTTATAATACCATAGATAATGGACAAGGTAAAAAAATAAATGACCCGGTTGTGATAAAATGCTTTTGAGAAAAAGCAACACAAAGGAGTCATTTATGGAACATAAGTATCGCATCAGAAGGATGGTATCATCAACACAAGGGTGAGACCGGGGCACGGCCTCGCCCTCTGTAAAAAAACTTTGCTATTTTTCCTGTACCGTCAAGCTGCCGTCAAGCATCAGGCAGCGTAAATACCTGACTGCCGTTTTGTACGTCGAAGATCAGCGTGTCTGTGCGCTGGGGAAGCCTGACATAGAGCCGGACCGGGCACCTGCCGTCCATACGGCTCAAATCCGCATCACAACGGAGCCTGCGGCCTTCTCTTCTGACAGAATAGGAAATCACGCCGTGATGTGTCGGCACGTCGGAGGCCGACAGCGTGCAGCCATCCGCATACCAGTCTCGCGGTACAATTCTGTTCAGATAAACGGCCTCTTCCTTCCATCCGTCCATCACCAGCATATCACGGCAGAAGCGTGCCACACAAATCGGCGTCCAAGCGTGCTGGCGGTCCCCGCCTGTAACCGTTGCGCCCGGTTCCGGTCCGCGTTCCTCACACCAGGTAAACAGAGGCGTACCGTGATTCAGGACCGCATACAAATAATCCGCCGCAATGTCCTCATCTCCGCGCACGACATTGGCGTACGCAATCGCATCAAGCGCGATGGCAACCCATAGCCCGTCCTGAAGCCAGCCTAAATTGACAGGCAGCCCGCCTTCACTTAATGTCCCCTGTAACTTTTTCATGGTACCGTCCGCCAGTGCGCAGTGCTCCGGGATAATCCCGGCAGGATAGATGGCGTCCGCCGCGCCCCATCTGCTTCCCGTGGCGGCGTTCGGCGCGCCCGGAATCCACTGTGTGCCGTCCGGTTCCGTAATACATCCCTTTTTCAAAGACTCCAGAAGACACCGGTGCATATCCTCATAATATCCCCGCAGTTCCTCGGCTTCCTCCTCATACCCGAGCTCTTCTGCCGCCCAGGCCGCGCATTCCAGCCCCATACAGTGCAGGAAATTGTGCGGGTAAAATACGCCGAAAAGGTCGCCGTGATCATTCAGTCCGCAGTCTCCCATTCCTCTGGGCATGAGCCCCCACTCCGGCGGATCATTTTTGCTTCTATCCGCAGGCATATGTTTTTTCTTCGTCGCCTCGCGCTGCTTCTGCGACCAGCGGGCGCTGGCAAGCATCCGCGGAAATTGTTCTTCCAAAAACGCTCTGTCTTTTGTAAACAGATAGTATTCCCGGATTGCAGAGGATTTCCATCCGGAAGCACTCCACATCATCCGGCCCCATTGGCGCGCATCCTCCCAGTTGCCGTCAGGCTCCTGGAACTGCGCCACAAACTCAATATTTTCCCTGGCTGCTTCGTAAAATCCGGATCGCAAAAGGGCATAAGCCTGAAAGCACGGCTCGCCTGTGTTGGCTGCGCGGTACATTTCCGTTCCTGCAAGGCCGGCGATTCTGCCGTCTGCCTGCTCCTCCCGCATAACAAAAATATCCGCAAGACATGCCTGATACGCACAGGTCACCATCTTATCGGGCAATTCGATCCGCGGTGCGCGGCCGATCAG
>USLW01000011.1 GCA_900555605.1 uncultured Clostridium sp.
ACACCGGTGACCATGAGACCGCAGCCGACCATATCGACTCTCAGTACCTTGCCGGGTGCATATTTACGGGTGATGGCGCCGCCCAAGGCGAACATCATAGGCTCGGTGCAGCCAAGTGCGGGGGATGCTTCCTTGTCCAGAAGCTCTCTGAATAAACTCTTGCTCATGTTTGCTGTTCCTTTCTTTTTTTAATTATCCGATATATCAGTTTATAAGTTTTTTTTTTATCAGAACCTGCCGGTCTTCGCGTAGCGGCTGATCTCCTCGATGGTCTTGCCGGAAAGTCCGAGCTTTTCGGCGGTGCGGCCGTTTACAAACCAGTCCGTATCGTGTGCAACACCGATGAGCGTTATCACCGCGTCCATGATCGGCGTCTCAATGCCGAGCTGGTCAGCGATGGATGCCCAGCAGACGAGGGCGATGGGAATGTCCTCGGTGAGATAGCGGTAGTTTATATCGTTCGGGCCAGCAATGGAGGTCAGCGCATGGCAGCCGTGTCCCATGGCGTACATGGGCTCCCAGGAGTCGATGGTATCCACGCCGGCAAAATCCTCGAGTGCGTGGATCTTGTAGCCGAAGGCCTCACCGATCCTGAGCCTCTCCTTGTTCAGAAGCACGTCGATCTTGAGTCCGGAGGGCTGGAAGCCGTGCTCATACAGGAAGAAGGTGAAATCGGGCTTCTCGATATTGCTCAGATTGACAAGGCAGGGACCGGGGTGTACCGTCGGGTTGACGAGACTCAGACCGCACTCCAGAACGTCCTCGAACTTGCCGGGGAACTCGTAAATGTCAGCGATGATCCGGTCGTAATATTTGTCCGCTGCCGACGCAGGGAAGAATGCGATCGGTGCCAGATGGCGCTCAAACATGCGAACCTTACCCGGCTCCACTCTTCTGGTGCTGAACGGAGGTATCGTTGACTCTACGAAAACGGGACAGGTATCGTCGTCGCCCCAGACGTTTTTGTAGATGAGAGACGCCATGCAGCCGTTGAAGGTGATAACGATCTGATCCGCAGTCGTATGTCCCTTGAGAAGCTTTGCGTATTCCTCGTGGCGATTGCCCGGTACGCATATGAAGATGTAGTCCGCGCCGCGGACAGCCTCGTCGATGTCGGAGGTGACGACATCAATAGTCTCCTTTGCCTCGAATGCACCGGTGCATTCTATCTCGTGAGTTTCAGCAATGAAGCGTATACGAGAGAAAAGGTACTGCGGAGCAAACAGGCGAACCTCGTGCCCACGGGCCTTCATATCGACGGAGATCGTCTGAGCTATGTTACCCGTGCCTAAAACCGCTATAGTTTTCAAGATATCACTCTCCTTATTATTTTTCAGATACCGTCTGAAAGATTGACCGGCTGTCTGCTCCGGATCACTGCGGCGGAAGACGGGCAGGCTCTTGCCGAGGCAGGAAGGGGAGACCCGCAGACCGGTATTTCGTGTAAGCCGAGCAAAGGATAATGCAGCCAATATAGTGGACAAATTTCGACCGAATTCTCCTATGTGAGACCATATTATCACTGTCTCTTGTTATTGTCAACAGAAAATTTACTATATGAGAAAAATAATCTGTGCAATCTCAAATAAGAGATTACACAGATGTACTTTAAATATTAACCTGTTTAAGAAATGCGCCTCAGATCAGGAGAAAACAGACGAGAGCGTCGCTCTGACCGTTGTTGATGTAGCCGTGCTCCTCATGCGAATCAAAATCTATACCGCAGCCTGCCTCCATGTGATATGTGTTCGAGCCTATAACGACATCCAGCTCACCCTCGAAAACGATGCAGTATTCCTTTCTTGAGCTCTCATGGATAAACATGGACGGCTGGTAATGGTAGCCGGCGTTGAAGCGGCCGTAGAAGACCTGAATACCGTCAAGAGGGGAGAAGGGGAAGATATTGTAGAGCTGAAAGCGTCCGTCGGTATCTATCAGGGGGGTCATTTCGGCGATGCTTTTTACGGCATATCCGCTTTCTGCATCACCTGAGAGCGCGTTGAGAGTTATCTTCAGACCGTTTGCTATCTTCCAGACGGTGGTGATGGTCGGCACGGATTCGCCTCTTTCTATCTTACTGATCATCGCCTTGCTGATACCGGTGAGCTCGGATACATCGCTCAGATTTAAGTTACGGCTGTCCCTTATTGCCTTCAGGCGTTCGCCAAGTGCGGAAAAATCATTCATTGGTATACCTCTTAAAGAATAGATGTGCTCTGACTGCGGCTGGATCGGCTGATCGCACTGCATTATCATATATGAACGTTATTTATTACTTTTTCCATTATATTAGATTTCCGATTTTTATGCAAGCAGAATGTTTAATAAAAACTATCTAAAAAATGCGATCTGATACCGGCGTGATTTATAACAATTACAGATTTTTTCCTGAATTAAAACGGTTTTTCTGTTGACAGAAGAAGACTAATAGTATATGATAGATTTATCAAGCCGAAATTACACTATAGTGGACTAATCACTGAGTTCTCTTTTCAGTCATTCATCTTCGCAGGGGCAAGCGGGGATGGAGCCGGTCTTCCTATTATTAATGATTGGAGAAGGAATTCTAATGGAAAACAAAAAAATGCGCCCCGGTCTTCTTATAACCTTTGCAGGTGCTCTGCTGGCTTATCTCATAGGCTCGGGAACGGCGAGCGGACAGGAGTCCGTTCAGTATTTTTCGAGCTGGGGCTCCGTCGGCGGGACGATCACCGTGGCTGTTGTAAACTTCGTGGTCATGTTCTGCTGCTTTATGGCTTACACCTATGCCGGACGCCACGGAACGACAGACCTTGCCAGTGTGTGTGAATTCTATTGCGGAAAGGTCGTCGGCAAGATATTCACTGCTTTCGCATGGATATTTAATGCATGCTGCTTCTTCTTTATGATCTCCGGCTTCGGCAACACTCTTTTCCAGCAGTGGGGACTTCCGCTCTGGATAGGCTACGCCATTGCGATCGTGCTTGCAGTCGGAACTGCGGTGCTTGGTCTGCAGGGCATCGTGAACATCATCGGCAAGATAGGTCCCGTGGTCGTGACCTTCCTCTTTATACTCGGCGTCATTTCAGCCTTTACGTATTTCCCCGGCATTTCCAACGGCGTCGAGCTGATCCGCTCCGGTGAGGTCAGCGTTCTTCAGGCGGGTGCAAACCCCGTGCTGGCGGGTCTCTCCTTCGGCGGATGCTCTATCCTCCTTGTTGCCGCATATATGTCGAGCATCGGCAAGGAGCTGAGCGGCTATAAGAAAAAATACCCCACCGTCATCTGCATCATCGGCGCAGCCGCCATCTCAGTGACCGTCGGCATCCTCGGCCTGTGCCATCTCGGAAACATTGCAGAGTCATCTCAGGCAGCCATCCCCAACCTCCTTATCGCAAATCAGGTCTTCGGCTCCGCTTCCGGCATCCTCGGCGCAGTCTTTGCCGTGATCATTCTCCTCTCGATCTACAGCACCTTCTGCCCCATGCTCTGGACCTGTGTTTCCACCTTTATTAAAGACGAGAAATCCGTAAAGTATAAGCTCGCCTGTATTCTTGCCGGCATCGGCGTGTTTATAGTGGATATGTTCATCCCCTACGCCACCCTTGTCAACATCATCATGACCTACTGCGGCTATACCGGCGGCATCGTATTCCTCGTGCTCACCGTCAGATGGCTCATGGTGAGAAATCAGGACAAGAAAAAGATGGTGTCAGAGTAAGCTCCCGAACGCGACATCCTTTGTTTCAGAAAAGAGCTCATCCTTTCAGATGAGCTCTTTTTTCCAGCTATCCTTTACAGTCCCCAGCCTTCCTCGCGTGATCGGTGGATTGTGGCGTTACCCTGAGTGTTTAGACGAATGAGAGAGCAGCCCGCTGGTGTACTTTTGGGGCAAATACCCTGCCTCTACGCACCGTTTGGGGCAAATCAGGCAATTTTCTTGTTTTCAGGGCAAAAACGGCCCAAAATACTGTATAATCAGAGAAAACCGGCTTCGGAATGGCAATCATAGCCAGACTGGGGCCGGTTTTTTACGTTTTCGGACCAAAAATCTCGCGCACCTTTTGGGGCAAATGCACGGAGCAAAGTAGTCGGAAAAAGTTAGCGGTGGGTGGATTTGAACCAGAAAAGGTTCGACTCCTGTACCCTGCTCCACTAAAGGCCTCACTTTTGTCTACCACGATAAAAGTGAGGTTTTTGCAATATTTCATACAAAATGAGCGAAAATCAAGCAAAATACGGGTAATTCAGGGTCTCGGAGTGGTCAATTGGACTGCACCGAGGCCCTTTTTTCGCTTTCAGAGCCGAAAAATAGCTAAAAATGCTGGTTGGGGTTGCTGCAATAGGATAAACAATGATCGAGCAGTATGCGACAGTCATCATGTCAACGAAGATGTGTTAGAGGCAGCTTACCTCACCGCAATGCGAAGGCTCGTCGATAGCGCTGAAGAAGTAGTGGAGGCGGTGAGGGACGGCGCTGAGCTCGCATTGGAACCGGAAAACAAAGCAGCTATGGATAGGATCGATGAAGAAACCATTTAGCTGCAAGAAGCCGCGCTCGCACTGCACAAAGCAAAGCAGCGGATGGAAATCGGGTCGGTAGAATATGCATCACGGGTCAAAGAGTACAGTGAGCGGATGAAGGAACTGGAGGCAGAGCGCAACGAGCTGCAAGGAACGGCAGCCAAATATGCTGAGGTCAGGCTGTGGCTCGATACATTCATAGAGCAAACGATGCAAAGTGATACGCTCACCACGGTTGATGGCACAACCATGAAAATGCTTGTGGACAGGATACACGTCAGGAACGACGGCGTTGTGGTAGAATTCAAATGCGGCGTGGCAATCGAGCAGGAATACGTGAAATGAGAAAACGAACCGCCGGTGGGAAAAGCACAACCCGCTGGCGGTTATCATTTTGGCGTTTTTCCATAGGTTTTCGTATCATTACGGTGCTCTTTCACAAAAAGCAGTCCGTCAGGATGGGCTGTTTTTTTATAAAAAAGGAGACTTGAATTCCAGAGGGCACTTGGAAAGGTCCCGGCGGAAAAGCGGCATGCTGCTTATCTTATTGTACCTTATCGCAAGTTATTGCACCTAATCGATTTTGGAAAAAAGACTTCAGCCCAGTGAAGCAAAAGGAGAAAATGAGGTAGGTCTTACATCTTAAGACCTACCTCAAATCTATCGTCTTCTCTACAATTTCATAGCTGAAAAATCAGCTATGATTCCTGTCAAAATAACTTTTTCTGAACTTACTTGGAGATTCGCCAACTTCATTCTCAAAAATTTTGCTAAAATGAGATGCACTTTTGATCCCTACCATTTCCGCAACTTCTGCAATGCTCATATCCGAACTCTGAAGAAGAGATTTTGCATAAAAAATACGCATGGATCTTATATATTGCACAATGTTAATACCCATATATGTTTTGAAGTATCGGCTCAGGTAGGATGGATTTACCCAGAAACGTTCGGCTATAGAGGATAATGTTAAGCTACTGTTCTGATAATTTGAATTAATATATTCAAGTATATTTTTCAGCATGTAAGGGATATCTTTGAAAACGTCATTATATACTGCATTTCTAACTATCTCAGGATAAATACTGCCGCAATATCGTCCGATTTCAAGAACTATCAGTTCAGAAATATCAGCAATAAAAACATCTTGAAAATTCTGCTTATTCTCACTCTCCGCCACTAGCATGTACATCATCTGTTCTAACCGTTCAAGATGCTTCCCGTGGAAATGAAGCACCGGCATCAAGAGATTTTTTTCGAAAAGGACAAGAGGATTCCAATTAATATCTCTATACTGTAAATAGTCAGAAAACTTTTCGGACATAACAATGGATATCAGCTTAAATTCCTCCGGTCCTTTTGGCTCTACCCTATGTGGCTGATTTGGTTTGATAACAAGTACATCACCTTTTGTTAGTGAATATGTAGTTTCTCCGAGACTTACGCAAAATTCTCCGGAAAAGTCCAGCATAAATTCATAATAAGAATGGCTTGACCAGGCTGCATTATATTTCCCGTTTATTGTTTCAATATATACGGAAAAGAACTCTGCTTTCTGTAAAAATGATTGCTGAACTTTCATTTCTATCTTCACTCCAAATCAGCATGCGGTTATCCCATCGGTTCTATCAACAGTAACCAAACAGTCTCGGCAGGAACAGGCTCAAATCGGGCACATATGTAGTAATAATCAGAGTCGGCAGCCATGCAAACAAGATAAGTCTCATGGTATGCGGCAGCATTTCCTTTACTTCTGCACCTGAAATTTTACCGCCCAAGTAAAGAAGCGGTGCCGTCGGAGGGGTAATATTGCCCATGCCGAGGTTTACGCCGACTATCGCAGCAAATTGAATTGGGCTGACTCCAAGTTCAGTTACAATCGGGAGAAGTATCGGTGTAGCAAGAAGCACGCCGCTTGTATCATCCATCAGCATTCCCAAAAGAATCATAAACAGATTTATCATTATCATGATAACAGCCGGGCTATCAGATATAGAAGTCAGCATTTTCAAAAGCATTTGAGGAACATTGTTCATGGTATACAGTCTGCTGAGTATCATTACGGAAAAAAGCATCATCATTATAACGCCGGTAGTTTTACCTGCGCTGATAAGAGAATCTCTTAAATCGCCCATGGTCATCTCTCTATAATAAAGCATCGCAACAGGAATCGCATAGATGACCGACAGTGCCGCGGCTTCAGTGGTGGTCATGACGCCACCATATATAGCGCCCAAAATAACAAATGGCATGAGCAATGCGGGGATGGAGCTCTTCTTTTTCCCCTGCGTCGAAGCAACAGGCTTACTGTCGACAGACTTTACAATATTTTTGTTTTTTGCGGCGTAAAAAAGATTTACCGTACTAAACAAGATTACAAGAATGATACCCGGAATTATGGTTGCAAGGAAGCAGGCTAAAACGGATTGCCCTCCTACCCAGCCATACAGTATCATAGACATGCTTGGCGGTATCAGCAGGCCCAAAACCGCACAGCTTGAAATGAGAGAACCTATAAATCCTTTTTCATATCCGTTTTCTTCAAGCCTCGGAGACATTATAGAGCCTATACATGCAATAGTAGCGCCGGCGCTTCCGGATATAGCACCGAATACTGCGCTGGATATGGCAGTAACAATGCCAAGCCCGCCTTTAATTTTGCCGAAGCCCAGTTTTTCAACAGAATCAATCAGTCTTCGGCCTATTCCGCCATGATCAATAACAGCCCCGGCAAGCACGAACAGTGGAATGGTAAGGAGCAGCACATTGTTTATTTGGCTTCCGCCATACGACAGCAGAAACATTGGATCGGAGCCCGAACAATATACTATTATTGCAGCTGCACCGAGAAAAGTCAAGGGGATAGATATACCAAGCACAAGGAAGACAATAACGGAAAGAAAGGCTATTGCCAGTATCATCAGTTTTCACCGCCCTTCAATATAGCGACACTTCTTATCAGATGAATTAGAACATAAATACTCATCAATATAAACGAAATTATTATTGACAGTCTGGATAAGGCCAGAGGAAGCTTGTAAATAGGAGTGGTCGGCCAAAGCTCAAAGCTCCAGCTGACAAATTGAAACGCCCAAGCCGTTGCAACAATTGCGATAACCATACTTACTGCATACTTTACAACAGCCATTCGCTTTTTCGCTTTTTCACTCTTAAAAAGCAGAGAGGTCATATCTGCATTAATATGCGAATCATCACGGTATGCAAGAGAACTTCCTGTAAAATAAAACCAAAACGCTGCAAATAACACAAGCTCCTCGGATCCACCAAAGTTGATACCGAGTATATACCTCATTATTGCGGCTATAACAATTAAAGAAGTAATCAGCACACTTGTTATTATACAAATATATTCCTGTATCTTGAAGATGACATGATCGGCTCTTTTTAAGAAAGCAATCATCGATTTCACCCTTTCTTATCGAGTCCATAAAAGGGCCAAGAGGCCCTTTTATGGATATATATGCAAAACATTAATGTTACTTATACAGCTTCAGAAGCTCGTTGATAAAATCTTCACCATAGGTTTTGGCAAGCTGCGGCCAAACATTCGTGCGGACGGCTTCAGCGAACATTTCAATTTCCTCGTCAGTGAAGCGGACAATCTTAATACCGTTGTCCTCCATCAGCTTCAGATATTTCTCGTCCTCTTCCTTTGCGTAGTTTACGCTGTTGGCGCACTCCTGACGGCAAATATCCACGATGGTTTTCTGATCTTCGGGAGAAAGCTTTGCAAGTGTTTTTTCACTTATCATGATCTGTGTTACTTCCGGGCTCATCTGATATACATAGTAGTAATCAATGATGTCACGATAGTTAAGATATGCACCTGCAGGAGTGGAGCCTGCAAGGCCCTCAACAACGCCGGTCTGAAGAGCCGCAAAGGTGTCGGAGGAAGCAATGCTTGTTGTATCGAAGCCCATATATTCGCAGGGGAGAATATAGCAGTCCATAGCGGCAGTGCGGATAACGGTATTCTTACTATCCAGAGTGTTAGGATTCGAGACTTCCTTTGTAGTACCTATACCGGCAATGCCTTCAACGAAAAATCCGCAGAACTCAATACCGTTTTTTGCCTGAATCTCTTTCATCATATTGTCAAGAGAGGAGCCTTCTGCAAATATTTCCCCAAGCTGATCATAGCTGCTCGAAAGGTAAGGGAAATAGCCGACAGCAGTTCTTGCGTCATAGGTCTCGGGAACAGATGAGTGCGCCATATCAATGCTGCCCATCATAAGCTCGTCATAAACCTGAGACCAGTCACCCAACTGGTTTGCGGGATAGATGTCTATGAGAACTCTTCCCTCGGTTTTCTCTTCTACAGCCTGCTTGATATTAAGAGCAACCTGATATGAGATATGATCCTTATTCTGCATAGTCGAATATCTGAGAGTAATGGGGTTGCTGTTGTCTTTCGCTGAATCTGTATCCTTACCGCACCCTGTAAGTGCAATCATGAGTACTACTAAGGATAATAATAACAAATAAACTTTTTTCATTCTTTCCTCCTGTTTTTTTCATTAAAATTAAAAATGAGCTGGTCTGCTTTCAAAACGCTGTATTCTGCTGCATCCTCCTCCTTCTTCTTCTTCTTGCGTTTACTTATTTATTGTAGCTGTGAATAACCTCCTCCTGCGGCTGACCTTCCCGAACGTAGATATGAGGGAATGAGTGGAAGCTCAAGCTGCACCAGAATTCAATTACGGATATTCCCAGTCGTTCACAGTATTCCGAAACGTCAATCCGGCGCTCTCCGTTTTGACCTAAAAGTGTCACCACATCTCCTATCTCAGCGTCCGGAACATTAGTGATATCCAATACAGTATGCTCAAGACAAACTGCGAGTATCTTGCATCTGACACCGTTAAGGAGAACCTCTCCGCCTGCGTTCCTCGTTGAAAATCCGTCGCAGCTTCCAAACGGTATAACGCCTATCACACAATCATTTTCCATGAGCATATTCAGGCATCTGCTCCCAGCCTTGAGAGTTTTCTTGCTTATAAGACGCGAATGTATTCCCTTCAGGCAATCCTTAAGTTTAAGTCCGCATGAATCCTTTTGAGGCTTGGCGTTTGCAAACACTCCGGTTCCGATACAAACGGTGTTATACCATGCTTTCTCATACCTTTGCGTAGCATATGTACTTGCAAGCTGGTATCTGGGAATTTCGAATCCGGCCGCTTCTATGTCAGCTATTATCTTGTTGAAGCACGAGATCTGACCCTCGTTGTACTCATCCTTTTTCGGATTCTTGTCAGAATCTGTTGGGCCGATATGACTGTACAGGCCTTCAATCTTGAACGAAGTTTCATTTCTGATGTACTCCAGCTCGGGAAGCACTTCTTCAGGCAGCAAGCCCAAACGTCCGAGGCCCGTATCACACTTCACCCAAACCTTAAGGGCAACATCCTTTCCGAGCGCATCCGCGAAGGATTTTGCATCTCCGGGCTTTACAAAGGACGGCATCAAATCATATTTTACGAGCAGATCCGCGGTCTCAGGGAAATTATGAGCGAAAAGCTGTATAGGCTTGTCTATTCCATGCTTTCGCATTTCAATTGCCTCATACATATTGCCGGTTGCAAATCCGTATATATCCAGCTCATTTATGGCCTTAACAATCGGAAGCATACCATGACCGTAGCCGTTACCCTTCGCCGCGACTATTATCTCAACCTTGTTACCCAATGCTTTTTTGTATTCGTTAATATTATTAAGAATCGCATCAATATCTATTTCCGCCCAGGTCGGTCTGGGCAGATTTTTATAATCAACCGATGAATCAATCAAAACGATAACTCCTTTATTAGCAAATTAGAACTTCTCTGCTATTGCTTCAAATATTATACGTCCGGCTTCCGCGCCGCCGTCAATGTTGCCAAGAGTCTTCTCTCCAAAGTAGGCAGCACGTCCATGTTTTGCCACCATGTCTCTGGTGCTTTCTACTCCATTACGGGCAGCCTCTGCTGCATTTTTCAGTCTCTGCTCATCTGATACTGCGGCCTCATCGCAGAGAGCCTTCGCAGCAGGGACAACAGAGTCAAAAAATGTCTTCTCTCCCAGCCTTGAATCCAGCTTTCCCATAATAGCGTTCATGGATTTATGCATGATATTCCCGAAATCTGCAAGTGCAATTACTTCTGTTCCTTTTAGCTGTTTTGCGGCATCTATAAGCAACATTGATATGATCGTACCCAAAGATGACGGTGCCGCTTCATTGAAGCTCTTTCCTGCAAGAAATAACAGTTTACCTATGTCTGCGGTATCGGCATTAGCGCAGCACATATCGGCAGCAGCTTTGAATCCGTTATCCATTGAGATACCGAGATCTCCATCTCCGATTTGCTGATCAATTGAAATCAGATGCATCCTGTTTTCACTCATTTTTTTACTTATCGCATCAAATCCAATAGTCAGCACCTTTGCATCAATCATTTGGAACACCCTCCTTTACTTATTTACATTCGTATAGAATGGCGTAATGGCTTCATCCGCCAACAGACCTTCAAGCTCTTCATCCAACTTAAAAATGCTTATAGACATGCCGGCCATCTCCATGGATGTCGAATATTCTCCCACATGCGGCATTACTATGCTGACACCAATATTACTGAGCTTCTTTTGCACTGCCCTATAAACTATATATAGTTCCTCCAGTGATGTTGCGCCTAAACCGTTTATCATAACGGAAACCCGATCACGCTCTGCTAACGGCATATCATCAAGTAGCTTTTTCATAAGCATATCAACGAGCTCGTCTGCGGGCATCCTGTCAGATAACATGATTCCGGGTTCTCCATGTATACCCATACCGATTTCAATTTTCCCGTCCGGGATTGAAAAACCGGGTTTGCCGACTTCGGGTATAATGCAGGGAGTCAGGGCAACGCCCATGCTTCTGATGTTATCATTGGCTTTATTGGCTACACGTTCAACATCCTCCAATGAGTACATTCTGTCTGCCGCTGCGCCGGCAACCTTAAACGCAAATACCATGCCGGCAACTCCTCTTCGTAAGTTCTTGTTTTTAGAGGAGGCCACGTCATCCGTAACACGCACTGCCGCTGTATTTATGCCGTCAAATTCAACTTCTTCCCTGGCCATTGTAAAATTCATATGGTCCCCACCATAATTTCCGTACAGGCACAGCACACCGCTGCCTTTGTCACAGGCTCTTATAGTGTCCGCCATCTTAGATGCCGAAGGTGATGCAAACACATTTCCGACAGTGCAGCCGTCAAGCATACCTTTGCCGACATACCCTAGGAACGTCGGAAGATGTCCGCTTCCGCCGGCAGTAACTATCCCGACCTTGTTCGGTTTGCATGGGTAGTTTGATACTATAACTCTGTTATCTTTATCCATGCTCAAAAGCTTCTGATTGCTTGCAAGAAGAATTCCTTCCAGCGTTTCAGGAACAAAGTCCTCCGGAACATTCAATATCTTGTTCATTTTATGCTGATCCCCTCTTTTCTTTAAATAGAGTAAAAAATTTTATTAAAGTTGGAATTCCCTTTAATTAATTTAATATTATTCTGTACATAGTTTTTGTCAATAAAATCGGAAAAACACACAAAGAATTTTGAAGTTTGAGTAAAAAATGAGCGAAAATCACCTACATTCAGAGGACTGGCGTAGTAGTTCAACGAAGCTGTGCCGTCAATAGAGGCGTCGTCCAGAACCACCTCCATGATGAAGTAATGTAAAAGTATGATGTGACAATCGCGGCCAATGGATACCTACTGCAACACACCGTGGATGCCCCATTATTCACAAGAACCACTGTTTTCAAAAAGTGAAAACAGTGGTTCTTTCAGCGTGTCAAAAAAGTCTGTGACTTTTTTGCACGCTTCAAAAAACGCCACATTTTTTGTGAAAACAAGTTTTCACGAAAAATCTCGCTGCGCTCGTCAAAAAGCCTGATAAATCAGGCGTTTTTGATGGCTATTAATCTAATTGCGAGTGGGGCCTTTGCCCCCTCGTGCTCCCCTGCTGCTCTATTACTTTTCATTTGCAGCATAGTTTTTCGACAGTCTGTAACTTTTTATTTAAGTCTTTAAGTAATATTTTATACATAATTAGGGAGGAATAAAATGAAACGAGTATTACTTATGGTCTTCAGCATCATCCTTATCCTCGCGTGCATATTCGGCCTGTTCGCCTGCGTCGCCGGCGTTCGTGACGTGCTGAATATCAACGACTATAAGAGTGCTGACGCCGCCTTCGCAAGAGAGAATCTTGAAACGGCGCGGGCAGGCATTGCCCAGCTCAAAGAGAACGAAGAGACCTACCTGACCGGTGTCGGAACCTACACCGACGGTCTCAGCCAGTACACAAAGGGTCTGAGCGACTATGCCGCAGGCAAGGCTACTCTCGCAGCAGGCGAGAAAACTCTTGCAGAGGGCTATGCAGCCTATGAAGCAGGCAAGAAGAAGCTCGCAGAGGGCCAGGCTACTATCGACGCCAACACTCAAGCTTATAACGAAGGCAAGGAAAAGCTCGCGAAGATCGAGCCGCTGCTGCCCTATCTCAACCAGTACGTCCAGTTCCGCGACGGCACCATCGCAAAGCTGCCCGGCTTTGACAGCGCGCAGGTGTGGTTTGTTTCCGTTGTCCGTCCCATCGCGTCCAAGATGGGTCTGAACATTCCCGCAGATGTAACAGACTTCCCGGCATACATCAACCAGATGGTCGCCGACGGCAAGGCTCAGCTCAAAGCCTATGAAGACGGCCTTGCGGAGCTCGAAGCCGGCAAGAAGCAGCTTGCAGAGGCCGAGAAGCAGCTCGCAGAAGGCGAGGCAAAGCTCGCGGCAGGCCGTCAGGATCTCGCAGCAGGCGCAAACAAGCTTGCTACGGCAAAGGGTCAGCTTGAAGACGGCAAGGCTCAGCTTTCCGTTTTCGAGCAGGGCGAGATCACCCTGGCAGAGGGCGCAAGATCACTTTTTGAAGGCATGCAGCCCTGCTTCAGCTTCTACGGCGGCGAGCAGACCGTTAAGTCCCTGCCTGAGTATCTGGCAATCGAGTTCGGCCTCGAGATCCCCGACAACCTCATCGTCAAGGAAGACGGCCGCGCACATGTAAACGAAGAGGCTTACGAGGCGTTCGGCGAGTACGTCATCTCCAACATGTATAAAGTAGACGAGAACGGCGCAGTCGTTGAGAAGAACGGCTACCCGATGCTCGACCTTAAAAAGTGCGAGATTCTCTGCGACAAGGCAGAGCAGTACCTGCAGGATCAGGAAGCCGACATCAAGAGCGAGGTTTATGTCCGTATCGGCATGTACGTTGCTCTGGCAGTTGCAGCCGTCCTCGGCATCATCGCCGGTATCTTCGGCATCGTTGCGGCAGTCAACGGCAGCAAGCGCACCGGCAAGACCCTGAGCCTGATCGCAGCCATCATGGCGGTCGCAGTCCTCGTCACCGGCCTTGTCACCAAGTTCCACGATTATGTTTACACCATCCGTGTTGACTCGGCAGGCAATTATGTCGGCGAGACCGCGGCAAAGCTCGATTTTGTTCCCGTTCAGGAATACACCGGCTCGCTCCATCTGACCGCTATCTGCGTCCTGGCAGGAGCCGCGATCCTCGGTGTGATCTTCGCGTTCATCGCAAGCAAGGCAGCCAAGGATAAGGAAGCAGCCCTCGCAGCCGCAGCTGCAGAGGATAACGACGAAGACGTCGGCTACACTCCGGAAGCCTACGCCGCAGCTTACGCAGCAGCAGAAGCAGCCATAGCCGCTGCCGCTGCCGAAAAAGCAGCCGCAGCCTCCGCTCAGGCAGCAGACGAAACCGTCATCGAGGCAGAGCAGCCTGCTCCCGAAGCATCCGACGATGAGACCGTCAAGGAGTGATTTTTAGAGGCGAATTTTTAGAGGCGAATTTAGGCTGTACCGATACGGTTATGTTAGCGCCCGGTTCGGGACAATGGTGAAAACCATAGTGTTTCGCGTAACGCAGGTGCGGTAATAAATTCCGCGCGCCCTATTAAAAACCTCAGCAAAAAATATAACTGCATCGTACTTTGTTGTAGTACGATGCAGTTATTGTTTTTGCTGAGGTTTTGAATCGGGCGCGCGGAATTTATTACCGCACTTGCGTTACGCGAGGCAGCCATGGTTTCGTCGGCAACTTCGACACCGGGCCACCAGAGATATGCGTATCGGTAGGTGCGGTAAAGCGCCACTAAAAACCCTTGACAGGGGCGAGAAGTAGGGGTTATAGTTGCTGTACGGTCTCGAATCATACAGTTAAGCTGACGAGAGTCGAACACGTATCGGCTCTCGTCAGCTTACAGCTCAGGAGAAGTATATGCAAAAAACGACGATAATACATAAGTACGCCGTTGCGCCGCTGCTTGCGATCGCGGCAATGCACGCCGCGGTGTGGCTGGGCTCAAAAAACCTGGCAGATTTCTCTCGCGCGTTTGACGTGACGCTCGGGCTTGACGCGCTGATACCGCTGCGCCCCGAGTGGGTGGTCATATATGTCGTAACGTTCCTGTTTTGGATGATGGGCCTTCTGTTCGCCGCGCGGCAGGATGAAGAGCTCTGTTTCCGCTTTGCCTCGGGCGTCATCATTGCCGAAATCATCTGCGGCGTGATATTCCTCGCGTTTCCCAGCTGCATCACGCGCCCCGAGCTTGCTGTCAGCGACTTCTTTACAGGGGTGCTGTCGCTTGTGTATTTTTTCGACACGCCGACGAACTGCTTCCCGTCGATGCACTGCCTGTTCGCCTATCTCGTGTTCCGCCAGTCGCTGAGCTCGCCCGGCGCAAAGCTGTGGTACAGGGTGTTCTGCGCCGTGTTTACGGTGCTCGTGTGCCTGTCAACGCTGTTTGTTAAGCAGCACGTCATCGCCGACGTTATCGGCGGCATATTCTTCGGCGAGCTGGCATTCGTTCTGGGACAAAAACTGCCCGTTTGGAAAATATTTATTAAAATCAATAAAAAACTCTTGCAATCCGCTCCATGATATGGTTTAATCTATATTATCAAGAGGAAAAAGTATAGTTTTAAACAAAAACCGCAAAAATGGAGGGAAAATTATGACCAACACTCTTAAAAAGAATGCTGTTATGATCCTTGCGGCGGCGCTGGCAGCGGTTCTGCTTCTGGCAGTCGTTTTTGCTCCCGTAAGCCTTGCCGACAACAGCACGGCAGACAGCAGTGTAGCATCCGCAGTCGAAAAGACCCACGCGACCGTTTCCGCAAAGCTCGGCGAGATCAAGGCGACCGTCGGTGAGAAGGTCGGCGTTGACGTCGATAAGCTCGAAAACCTTTGGAATTACGGCGATAAGGTCGAGGCCGGCGTTGAGAGCGCGACCGATGATTTCGTCGGCATGCTCGAGGATATCGGCCGGGCATACGACAAGGGCGACGTCGAGGGCATACTCAAGACCCCCAAGACCTTTGTTGACGGCCTCAAGGACTACCTCGGCAGCATCGCAGGCTCCGTAAAGCCCTGACAGGTTTCAAAAAGTCTTGATGTAAATTAATGCAAAAAAGAGTGCAGACAGTGTCTGCACTCTTTTTGTTTCGTCAGCTTACTCCATTATATAGATCTCAAATGTTCCCTTGGCGGTGAGGGTACCGCTGTTGTCAAAAACGCTTGTCTCCACGACGTTTACCGTGCGACCGCGCTTTATTATGCGCGCTTCGCAGCGGAGCTTTTTGCCCTTGCCCGGGCGCATGAAATACAGATTGCCGCTGAGCGTTACGAATTTTCCGGCATACTGAGAAACAACGACTCCGGCGGCGATATCGCACATTGAATACACAAAGCCGCCGTGCGCCATGCCGAGGGGATTCATCGACTCGGGGCGAAGCTCAGCCTCGACTACAGCAAGCTCCGGCTCAATATCGGTAGCAAAAATATGATTATATTTATTATATTCGCAGCGCGTATTGACTTTATTTATAAACCTCTGCTTGTCCATAATTGTCCTCCGTAAAAATCATGGAAAGCATTATAAACTAAACGCCGTGCTTTGTCAAAATCAATTTGTTGCCGTCGATACGCGCCTGCACGGTGTCGCCGCGGCCAAGGCTGTCGGTAAGCATAAGCTCGGCGGCCTTGTCCTCGATCATGCTGCGTATCGTGCGGCGCAGCGGACGCGCGCCGTATTTCTCGTCGTAGCCGCGCTCGGCGAGAAAATCCACGACCTGATCGGGCACGGAAAGCGTCATGCCAAGCGCCTTGAAGCGCTCGGCCACCGTCAGCAGCATGCGCTCGGCGATGCTGCGTATCTCGGCGCGGCTGAGCCTGCGGAAAACGATCGTCTCGTCGATGCGGTTCAAAAATTCCGGACGGAACGTCTTTTTGAG
>USLW01000012.1 GCA_900555605.1 uncultured Clostridium sp.
TTGCCTTTTCAGATTTTTCATATAAATCTTTAAAATTGTTGACAGCTATTGTTTGTGCAACATATGGTAAATGATGTCCAACCATTATTTTTGTTAAATCTTTTCTTGATTGCATTTTCCTACTCCTCCGACGTATCCATTCTATCGCTGCGTGTCCGTTTACCGGCAGGATCATATCATGCATTGATTTTTTTACAATGTCAAGTATGCCCAAGGGGCGGGAAGCAGAAATATACGGCACGCTGTTTTGCGGCCGGTGCTTTTTTTGGTTTCTTTTGGTATAATACATACGGAATGCAAACCGGCGGATGCAGCTATGTGTTCGCGGGGCTGAAATAAAAACGAAAAGAGGCGGTTATATGGGAAGGGAACGGATTCTGATTGTGGACGACGATCCGGATATCAGAAAGATCGTAAAAATATATTTATCCGGCGAAGAGTATGATATTATTGAGGCGGCAGACGGAGAAGAGGCGCTGCAGCTTGCAGACGAAACGATTGCCCTGGTACTGCTGGATATTATGATGCCGGGAATGGATGGTATGGAAGTGTGTGCGAAAATACGAGAGCATTATACAATGCCGATTTTGTTTTTGACGGCAAAAGCAGATGATGCGGATAAAGTAATCGGATTGACCATCGGCGCCGACGACTATATCACCAAGCCGTTTAACACTGTGGAGCTGATAGCGCGGATTAAATCAAATCTGCGCAGATATCTGGAGTATGAGAAGGCTGTGCCGCTAAATAGGAGTGATTCTTCGAAACTACAGATCAGCGACCTGGAGATTGATCTTGATGCACACACAGTGCTGAAAGACGGCCGGCAGGTCGTTCTTACAAAAACGGAATTCAACATCCTGACCCTGCTGGCGCAAAACTGCGGAAATGTATTCAGTATTGATAAAATATACAGGCTGGTTTGGGGGGAAGAAAGTATTCTGAACGCAGAGAATACTGTATCCGTACATATTCGGAAGCTACGTGAAAAACTGGAAGAGGATGCAAAAAACCCGAAATACATTAAGACGATATGGGGTGTTGGCTATAAAGTGGATAAAACAGACGGCAAGTAAGCTATACGTACAAGTTTTGATTGCCGTTATTATTGCGGCGGTGATCAGCATCGGAACCTGGGGCCTTCTGACAACGCTGGCGGAACGCGTCGCGCTGAATCAGTACCGGCAGGCGCGGGAAAATGAGACGAATGTTCTGAACGGAATTATCGAGGATATTCAAAAAGTAATTACAGAACGCAATCTGTCTTTTGACCAGGCCGTAAAAACAAAGGTGTTCAGCCGCGTAGAAAATTATGATATCTATTTGTTCGGTGAAGACGGCGTATTTGCGGCAAGCGATGATGATGATTTCCACTTGAGCAGTCTGAGTTTTGCTTCTACCGGCCTGTATGTTTTTTCCATTACCTATGCGGACTTCAGCAGTTTTGTGCTTGCACGCCCGCGCGTAGAAAAATTAATTTCTTATGCGTATGAGGGCTCGGTGCTGGCAATGTCTATTTTTTTATTTTTGGTCATTTTATTTTTCTTAATGCGGAAAAAACTGAAATATATCAAATGCATTGACGATGGAATTGAAATGATTGCAGGGGGAATGCTGGATTACAAATTACCGGTAATCGGAAACAGTGAATTGGCGCATCTGTCTTCATCCCTTAATCATATGAGCGAATCGCTGAAAGAGATCATGGAGCATGAGAAGGTTTTGGACCAGCAGCAGCGGCGGCTGATTACCAATATTTCCCATGATCTGCGGACCCCGCTGACAATTATCATTGGGTATCTGGATATTTTGGTAAACCGTAAATTCAAAGATACGTCCGAGGCTGCGGAATATGTAAACGGCGCGCTTCGCAAATGCAGACGTCTGCAGCATTTAATAGATGACCTTTTCACTTATACAAAGCTTATTAACGGAGATTTTCAGACTGACCTCACAAAAATCGATCTTGTAACGTTTGTAGAGCAATATGTAGGAGAACAGGATCTGCCGGTTGCACTGCACGGTGTCAGCGGGAACGTCCCGATTTACTGCGATCCGAACTTATTGTACAGAGTTTTTGATAATTTATTCGATAATATCAGAAAATACGGTACCCCCGGCAGACCTGTGCTGCTAAATTTGGAGGTGCTTGATGAACGGGCGTCAGTCATACTGGCAAATGAAACAGAGCTGCAGCTGGAGGGAAAGACGGATCTGCTTTTTGAACGGATGTATGTGGGAAATGAAGATCGGCACGCGGAATCCTCGGGGCTCGGCTTATCGATTGTTGCGGAGATCCTGAGATTGATGAACGGCCGGGTTTACGGCAGATTTTCGGATAAAAAGCTTGAGATTATCATGGAGTTTAAACATCTCTCTTAATTTATTTAGGAAAACCTTAAAAATTCCACCAGAATAGATTAAGAATGAACTGCTATAATACAACCCGTGCATAAAGCGTGAAATTGGGCGCTTGATGTATTTATGCTCTGAGAGGAAAGGAATACCGGAAAACGATGACAAGGTCAATTTCGCGCAGAACGATTCATATTTTGACAATCACAGGCCTGCTGTGCACCGTGGCGTTCTGTATTTATGGCTTTCACATCGGCCTGTTTCAGGATCAAGTGGTATTGACGGATTTTGTTGATCATGCCGGCTGGCTGGGAATTCTTCTGTTTATTATTATCCAGATTGTGCAGGTGGTGATTCCGATCATTCCCGGCGGCATCAGCTGCATGGCAGGGGTTCTGCTGTATGGTGTATGGTGGGGATTCCTTTATAATTATATCGGTATTGTCATCGGATCCTTTATTAATTTCTTTTTAGCACGGTATTACGGGAAGCCTTTTATCCAGTCTTTTGTATCGGAAAAAACATATCACAAATATATGGGATGGCTGGATAATGAAAAAAGATTCGCACGGCTTTTTACACTGGCCATTATTTTTCCGGTGGCGCCGGATGATTTTTTATGTATGGTTGCGGGAATCTCGAATTTATCGCTGAAAAGATTTTCTGCAGTCATTGTTTTTGGAAAGCCGGCATCTATATTTTTATATAGTCTGGCTTTACTTGCGGCCCAGGAATGGCTTGTCGGATTGTTAGGATAAGGCCGTATGTATAGAATAGAGGCGTTTTATAAACAGGCGTCCGAAGAATGGGCGCGGATACGGAGGTTGCTATGAAAATTTTAATCACAACCGACCTATACGAACCGCTGATCAACGGTGTGGTATCTTCTATCGTGAACTTGAGAGGGGAACTTGAGAATTTAGGACATGAAGTCCGGGTCCTGACGGTTTCCAATGATAAAACGTCGCATTGTGAAAACCACGTGTATTATATGTCCTCGCTTCCGCTGGGATTTGTATATCCGAACATTCGATTCCCGGTAAAATACGGTGGTACGCTGATTGAGGAGATTATCCGATGGAATCCGGATATTGTGCACAGCCAATGTGAGTTTTTCAGTTTTGGCCTTGCGCAGAAGGTGGTCTCTCATACGCATACCCCGATGGTTCATACGTATCATACGCTTTACGAGCAATATATGCGTTACCTTTTAGGCGGCCGGATTATGCCGAAGGGGGCCCTCCCGGCATTTACCAGGAAACGGCTGCGTCATGTTTCCGCAATCATTGCGCCGACGAAAAAGGTTATGCGGACGCTCCGCAGCTACGGCGTGACCAATCCGGTCACGGTCATTCCGACGGGAATTGATTTATCGGTATTTTACCGTTCCGCGGATAAAAAGGTACAGCAAGAGCTGCGGGACCGTCTGAAAATTCCGGCGCATCATAAAATTATATTGAATTTAGGCCGCTTAGGCTTTGAGAAAAATCTTTCCGAGCTGCTGTATTATTTTAAAGATTTTCTTCGGATACAGCCGGATGTAACCTTTTTGATTGTCGGAGGCGGACCCGCGAAAGAGAGCCTGCAGCAGCTGGCAGCAGAACTTCAGATTTCTGATCATGTGGTTTTTACCGGAATGGTTTTGCCTGAACAGGTGCCGGACTATTATCAATTAGGCGATGTCTTTGTATGCGCCTCTACCAGCGAGACCCAGGGACTGACGTATATTGAGGCAGCGGCCAGCGGTCTGCCGTTAGTGTGCCGTGCGGATTCCTGTTTGGAGGGTGTCCTGGAGCATGGGAAGAACGGATTTATTTATACGGACCGGAAAAATTTCTGTCGTTATGTATCGGCTGCGTTATATACGGAGAAATGGCGTAAAATTGCTTCGGGGCGCAGCAGACAGATTTCTTTACTGTACGGCCGCGAACAATTCGGTCTTAATATGGAATCGCTGTATATAAAAATATTAAAGGAAAAGGCCGTGAAAAATCATGAAAGTTTTGATATATTCCAAACACTTGGAGACAGTGAGGCAGAGCGGCGTCGGCAGAGCAATGCAAATGCAGGTCGAATCGCTTACGAAAAATAATATAGAGGTAACTACAAATACAAAAGATGCATACGATATCATACATATCAATACGATCTTTCCCGGAGATTACCTGATGAGCAAACGGGCAAAACGGCAGGGAAAGGCCGTGGTATATCATGCCCATTCAACAAAGGAGGATTTTCAAAATTCCTTTGTCGGGTCTAATCTGATCGCACCTCTTTTTAAATCATGGATCAAAAAATGCTACAGTACCGGAGATCTGATTTTAACGCCTACGGAATATTCGAAAGGACTTTTGGAGGAATACGGGATTACGAAGCCGATCCGTTCCATCTCCAATGGCGTCGACACAAATCTGTTTTATCCGGATGCAGAAGCAGGAAAGGCTTTTCGAAAAAAATACGGATACGGAGCGGACGAGAAGATCGTTATGTCCGTAGGATTGTTTTTTGAACGAAAGGGAATCCTGGATTTTGTGGAAATTGCAAAGCATATGCCGCAATATCAGTTTATCTGGTTTGGTCATACCAACCCGGCTCTGATTCCGAGGAAGATCCGAAAAGCGCTGCGCACGGAGCTTCCAAATTTAAAGTTCGCCGGATACGTTACAAAGGATGAATTGCGCGGTGCATACAGTGGCGCCGATTTGTTTTTCTTCCCCTCCTATGAGGAAACGGAAGGAATTGTAGTGCTCGAAGCGCTGGCGACAAAGATTCCAGTGCTGCTGCGGTCGATTCCGGTATACGACAAATGGCTCGAAAACGGACTGCAGGTTTACAAGGCAAAGGATAATGAGCAGTTTTCCGCATATATATCAGGAATCCTGGAAGGAAAATTATGCAGATTAACAGAAGCCGGATATCAGGTCGCAAAAAGCCGCGATCTCCAAAAACAGGCTGATCTGCTGAAGCATTACTATGAATCCGTTTGCAGAAATACAGAAAATTATGGTAACTAATCTCCGCCAGAACGCGAGCTGTGCGTAAATGGATAATGGACAGTTTATTTTGCACATTTCCGTGCTGTCTCTGCCGCGTGCTTATACTGTGCACGATATTTTGCAGGCGTAAGATGATAAACTGCTTTAAATGCCTTATAGAAATTTTTTGTATCCTGATAGCCGACAAACCGCATGATATCGCAGACGTTCATATTTGTCGTCCGCAGATGCATGGCGGCTGTTTCCAGCCGGATATTCCGAATAAAGACGGAAATATTAATCCCGACCTTTTCCTTGAAAATTTTTGCAAGATAGTCGGGATGCATATAGACCCGCTGGGCAATATCCTCCAGCCGTACCTTTCTGAATGAGGAGGTAAGCTTAAAATAGTCATAAATAATATGGATCAGTTCTTGTTCCGGGCATTTTGCGGTAATATGGCTGACCTGCATATAGGTTCTCCCGATCTTGACCAGAATATTTGCAAGCTGATTTTTACAAATGATCTGATATCCCGGAAGCCCCTTATAATATTCATCCATCAGAGCCTTGAAATCAGCTGCAAAGGTGCTTCCGATTTGGAATAAATGAATCTGCGGAATTTTTTTTGCTTTAAACTCAAAACCTGTTCTAAAACACGGCATTTGAAAAATATCATCTAAATAAGGAGAGTCTTGATATGATTCTCCGAAAATCTGAGGGCGGAACAGCACATTCATGTATGTAAAGTCATGAGAACATGCTTCAAAGGTGTGACTGCAGCCGTATGCTAATAAAAAGAGATCTCCCTCAGATACAGAAATTTGCGATCCGTTCAGAAGATGTACTGCATGCCCTTTTCGAATATAACTTAATTCAATAAAATCATGGGTATGCATGGCGATGATCGGATCTGCTGCAATTGATTCATTGAGACAGAGCTGTTCGCCGTCTCTGGCATATCGGTACAGCTTTTCTTCAATCATATCAGACAGACCGCCCTTTCTCTGCAGAATAGCTATTTTAATGTATTTTGTGCTTACCGATAATATATCACAGCATTCCATAAAAAACAACACATATCGGAAAACCCTAAAAATATATATCGCCATTTCCTATATACAGGATCGGAACGGAATCACTATACTTATAAACATAGGTGGCTTTGGGTCATGACTGATAAATATTGTATGCAATTTATAAGAAAAATAGGAATTGTATCGGATTTTATACGGAAAGGGGCGATCGGTATGTAATGCCTATAAGCAATCCAATCTGTTTTAGGCTTATCAGTTATAAGTGATAAGGAGGCTGTGTGAATGAAATTAAAAGTCTATTTGATTTGTATGCTGACGGTTTTTCTGATTTTCGGGATTGCCGGCTGCGGCGGGCGTTCGGATTCCGATTATAAACCGGAACCAACTGCAACAAAGGATGGTGAGCATGTGAAAAATGAAGTTGTATATCAAAAGGCACCTGTACTGACAGGCGACAGTGCCGTTTATAACATTATGGATTTCGGTGCGGCCGGAAACGGCAGAATTGACGATACGCAGGCGATACGGGAGGCAATTGCCTATGCAGCTGCGGCAGGCGGCGGCACGATTTATTTTCCAGAAGGAAAATATAAGGTCAATGAACCAATTCGAATCGCCGCAGAGGGCGCCGGGACGATTACGCTGGCCGGGGATCCCAACCGTATGCGGGAGACGGTCATTCAGTCCGGCCCTGTGGTGGGAGGAGATTTGTTCGTTATTGAAAGACCGGATGTGCATATCTCATATTTATCTTTAAAAAATAATGCATCGGAAGGTTCTGTCCTGGAGCTTGCTTCTGAAAGAAGTGTCATAACGGAGTGTACATTTCTTCAGGGAAATCAAAAGAATCGGGATACTGCCGTTGTGGTCAGCGGCTCTGATAATTATATCGGGAGCTGCTATTTCGGTCCGGGAACGACAAACGGCTATATTGTGCGCTTTACAAAAAAAACAGGCAGAGAAATGAAATGCAATACGCTTGCAGATTCCTATTTCGGCGGAAATCTTCCGCATTCTGTGCTGATTGACAGTGAAGATTCCGGAAGCTGTCCGCGGGAAATCCATATTTTGCGGAACGTATTCTTATTTCCTGCTCCGGGTCAGGTCTATATTAAGGCTGTGGACGGGTGCGTGATCCAAAACAATATGCTGGATGCCGCTACAACAGCAATTCTTTTGAATCCGGATGAGAACGGCATTCAAAATGTGGACATTCGTTATAATTATATGGGATCGAAAAATAAGGATATTACCGGCTATGAAGAACGGACGGATATGCCGGGGGGCGTTGTGACTGATGTTTCCGGGGGAGGCACAATCACCGGGGTTACGATTACGGATAACTATTTTTGGGGTTATTACGGAGTCCGCATTACATCCTCGAAATTTACGGATTTTTCTATCATAAATAATTATTTTGTGGAAAGCAATGGCGCATCTATTTATATTACCGATTCCGTGCGGAACACCATTGAAGGAAATATCGTGTACTGCGGCAGTGAAGCTCTATATTCCGTGTTTATCGGCGCTTTAGATGAGGAGACGGTACTGCGGTACAATGTGATCAGCGGCGCATGCTGGATCCCAAATGCAGAGAAATATCAGCAGGATAACTTTTTCTGATAGGACGGCTTCGATCGGCTGAAAAGAGGAGGTTTATTGCATATGAAAATGAAAATATTCTTCAGCGGCGCTGCAGGGCGCTGCGTTAAAATCGGGCTTCTGAGTATCCTCGTTTTATTGCCTGTGCTGCTGTGCGGTTGTACGGGACTTTCCGCCGCAGGATATGCGGAGGCAGCTGAAGCGGCGCATACGCAGCCTGCGGCGGCTTTGAACAATCAAATGAATGAAGGTGATGAAATGCAAAATAGTGAGACCGCACGAATTGACAAAGTTCTATTATCAGAAATAGAGAGTGCTTATATGAATGTAAAAGATTACGGTGCGGCAGGAGACGGCAGCACAGATGATACCGCCGCCGTGCGTAAGGCGATGGAAGCTGCCTATGCGAAAAACGCAACCGTCTATTTTCCATCCGGCAGCTATTTGATCTCCGAAACGATTCAGGTGCCGAAAAACGATGCACGGGTGCTGGTACTAAAAGGAGATGGAGATTCGACCATTATCGGTGCGGAAACATTGGCAGATGATATGTTCCGCGTTTTCATGAAATATAATTTTCAGATGATAGATCTGCGGATAGAGCACCGCGGAACCTGCGGGAGCCTTGTATCTGCCGTATATCTGAGGGCGTTCAACTGCACGTTCATATCAGGAAGAGAGAATCCGTCAAACGCAGTCACGTTCCACGGCTCTGACAGTAAAATTGACGGCTGTACATTTGCGGTTTCCAATCCAGAGGCATATGCAGTTTATTATTCTATGCTGGAACAGGAAATTTCCATTAACGATTATATCGTAGATAACCATTTCACAGGAACGGGCCGGGGCATTCTGGTAGGCGACGGCAGATATACGTCTTCCGGCCGGAGCGAGGGCCTGAAGATTAACGGAAATATTTTTGAAAATACGGGTGACAGCCAGATTGTGATCCAGGAGATTCTGCATGTGGATATTGCAGGAAATAAAATGTCCGGCAGCAGTGCAAGCGCCATCGTACTGCGCAGCGCAGGGCATGGCCCTGACGGAATTTTTATCAACCGGAATGAGATTACGGCTGCTTTTTCCTGTATCCGGACAGAGGGCGCTCCGGAGGCATATATCTCCATGGTATCGGTAAGCGATAATCAGCTTACCGGCGGCCGGTACGGCTTTTATGATACGATTGGCGTCAATAAGGGCTTTATGCGTGATAACCTGTTTGAAGGACAGTCTGAGGCAGGCGTTTATCTGGAAGAGACAAAGAATATGCTGATTCTATCTAATACATTTGTTGTTTCAGAGCGCGCGCTGTCTCTCGATGTGTCCGGCAGCGGATATACGGTCATTGCGGAAAATGCACTCGGCAGAAACAACAAAATTGCGCTGACCGGTGCATGTATTGTACAGGAAACTTAAAATAAACGGAGGCTCAAATCATGAAAAAGAAAATTTTTAGTACTTTATTTTGTACCTGTATTGTTGCGGCACTGCTCCTTGCGGCAAGCGCCTGTGCAGGAGATACAGGAAATGTCCAGACAACGCCTGCTGCTGTGGTCCCTACACAGACGCCCGTTCCTACTTCTCCTGTGCAGCCAACAGAGGTTCCCACGGAGGTTCCCACGCAGATGCCGACAGAAGTGCCTACCCCGGCGCCGACTCCGAAAATTGAAATTATTTCGGAAGAGTCTGTTACCGTCCAATTTTTCAATGAAACGGCGGTTGCAATAAAAAAACCGCAAATGCTTACAGAATCGATTGCAATTCAGTTCTATGCTACCGCGCCGTTTGATTCTTTGCAGCTGACCTGTCCGAGCTGGTCCGATGCAGTCGGAACTCTGATATTCGACTTATACAAATGGGAAGGCAGCTACCGCCATATGTTTACCAATACGGCGGCGACACAGGAGTTTGCGAATTATCCTGATAACAACGAGAATGTTATGACATTTTCAGAGCTGCCTGCGGGAGAGTATGTGCTGTACCTTACGTCGCCGGATCCGAGTGAAGCGGTAGGATGCTATCTTGCTGACGAGCCGTATGAGGGGATTGCCATCTATCTGGACGACGTATTCCAGGAAGGGCAATCTGTTACTTATTTCAGCGTGCATTATACAAAGACCCCGGATATTCAGCAGGGCGCCGTGCACCCGGAGGGCTGACTGCGGCAAGCAGTGCGCAAAAGAAAAGCTGCCTGAAAACATTTCTGCTTTCAGGCAGCTTTTATAATAAAACATTTGAAACAGTTCCTGTAAAAACGGATCAGTGCCGTGTTTTGACCTTACGGTTCAGGTAAGCAAATACAATTGCAATCGTTAGATAGATTGTAACCCGAACAAAGGCATCCGCCAAAGCACTATAGAAATAAAGAAATGCATTTTTTATCGCGTCTGTTGCGGAAATGATTGCCGTAATAAGCCCCATTAAGAGCGCAAAAGCCGCCACACAGAAAAAGATGATGGAAAATAACTTCAATACGCTTTCCAATGTGCTTCCGGATTTACCGTAAAGACGATCCAGCAGAGAGGGCTGAACCTGGTAAGGATACTGCTGCTGTTGGTATGGCTGCTGCTGATATGCATTCTGCTGATACGCGTTCTGCTGATACGTATTTTGCTGATAGGATTGTTGGCTGTTATCATTATCCATTCTACAAAACCTCCAATTTTTTTCTGTATTATATCGAATTGCCATCTTTTTGTCAATCATATACAGGTTTATTTTCTCAGACTATCAAAAATATTTTTCGAGGAGCCGTTAAAGCGGATTACATAAGCGGTTGTATTATTTTCACAATTCTATATAATGATATGCATATCATGAAGTAAGAGGTGGCAGTGATGGCGGAGTGGCTGACATATGATGTTTGTATTGTGAAAGCGCCGGACCGGGAGACGGCGCTGCGGGAATCCCTGCTATTGGCGGATATGGGAGTTGCAACGATTGTAACAGCGGACCAGGAGCCGCAGCCGTATTTTCGAAAAATCAATGCAGAAGATGAGATGCGTCATTATCCATTTCCGCTGTCTGCATACCCGGATCTGCTGCCGTATGAGGCCGGACTGCTGCTGCGGCTGATCCGTTATGAAAGCGGATTCGGCAGAAAACTCTGCTTTTGGTTTGCCGACCCGAAGACAGAGCAGGCCTTCCGCCATGTCCTTGAAAGACCGCAGGATTATCGGGATCCCGTGCTACCGGAGAAACTGCCGCAATGCAGGGACTGCTTCAGCGGGGGTTGCGATACGGAATTTGTTTATCATATTACGGATTTAGCGGAAGCAAAGCATATTTTTGAAACCGGTGAATTGCTGTCAGCTGTAAAAGCGCGGAATTTACCGGGAGAGACGCTGATGAAGGAAGTAAGAAATACAGCGGGAGATCCGGCTGACTATTTCCGTTATGTCATGTTCTATTGGGGGAATTGTCCGGAGGGAGACCTGCTCGTTACGGCGCGTTCCATCGGAACTGTACCGGCGGCAGATCATCCGGCGTCAGCTTTTCATCTGGGCATCCGTTTTTATTTCCGTTATTCTGAATTGCAGATGCTGCCCGGAGCAGTATATGACGGATATCATCCGGTAAAAATAAAGGATAGCATAAATTTGACAGATTGCCTGTATCAGGGTATCGTACCGGACGGATACCGCATGGAATTGCTGGAGCATATTCCGGCGGAGGAGATGAAAAGCCGTATCCGATTTCTTGAGCATTCGGATTGTCTGACACTGTATGACTGGAACAGAAAGGTCTGCGAGGCAGTCGGCGGAGAGGATTGAAAATTTTTACCTATCAATATAAACAGCGCACACGATGTGCGGCGCGGGGATGGAGGCCGGAATGAAGTATCAAATATCAAATGTAAACAAATATATCCGGGAGGGTCGTTATGAAGAGCTGATTGAGATATCGGAAAGCAGAAGGCTTGTGCAGGTTGAGCAGCTTTATTATCTGATCCGAGCGGCTGATCAGGATTCCAAAAATCTTACTGACGCAGTCATGATTACAGGACCGTCGTCATCGGGAAAGACGACATTCTCCAATTTGATTGCGCAAAGGCTGTCTGAGGATGGCTATCATTGTACGGTGGTATCTATTGATGATTACTATTTGAATAAAGAGGAGATCCACAGAAGACAAGCGGAGGCAGCCGGAAATAAAGGGCTTTCTGAAAGCGAATACGATTATGAGACGATTGAGGCCTTTGATGTCCCGTTTTTTCGCCGGCAGATGACGGAATATGCTGCCGGACTGCCGGTCACACTGCCTAAATTTGACTTTGGAAGCGGCAAAAGAATGATGGGAGATGTGCGTCTTGTCCCTACGGAGAAGGATATGATTATTGTCGAGGGAATCCATGCGCTCAATCCGGTGCTTTGCGACGGGCTTGGCTTTCACAGGGCCTTTAAAGTCTATATCTGCCCTTTTGATACTTATCTCTTCGATGGTACGGATAAGGTGCTTCTGCCGCAGCAGATTCGTTTTATGCGGCGGGCGGTAAGAGACCGGATCAAGAGAAACGCACCGCTGAAACGGACCATGTCCATGTGGAAGAGCGTCCGAAACGGAGAAGAAAAATATATTAAGCCTGTTAAAAAGTTTGCAGATTTTTTCCTGAATACGTCGTTGGAATATGAGATCGCATTTTTGAAAAAGCGTATATTTGAAATGAAAGAGACACTTAATGCGTCAGAGCTGGAAGCGCTGGAAGAAATTCTGCCTCTGCGCGAGATGGAACAGATCCTCGGCACAGAAGGCTTTTCAATTCCGGAGGACTCCATTTTTTCTGAATTCTATATTTAAACGCGGAGCCAAAGGAAATGTCGGCGTCCTTTCTGGCGGAACGGATAATTTTACCTTGACAGTTTCTGCAAATCCGGTTACTATTAATAAAGCGCAAATATGCGCTTCGGTGCGGGCTGAATGGCCTTGCCGGAACAGAATTGTGTGTTAAAGGGAGGATTTTATGAAAACGTTAATGATTATGCTTAAATCAATTGATGATGTTAAGTTCTTTGTAAATGAAGTAAATAAGCTTTCATGTGATGTTGATCTGGCTACCGGACGGTATGTGGTGGATGCAAAATCGATTATGGGTATTTTTTCACTGGATTTAACGAAACCGATTCAAGTGGATATTCACTGTCAGAACGATTCCGACTGTGCGGCGTTTGTCCAGAATATTGCGAAGTTTCAGGTCTGATCATTCTGACACGGGATTATGAAGCGCGAGAATCTGCGTGTTGCGGCTTATACATTAGGCTGCAAAGTAAATCAATATGAAACAGAGGCGGTGATCCGTCTGTTTGCGGAACGGGGATATCAAATCGTCCGTTTTGAGGAACAGGCGGATATTTATTTAATCAATACCTGCAGTGTAACCGCTGAAAGTGATCGGAAGAATCGGCAGATCATCAGAAGGGCAGTCAAAAGAAATCCAGAGGCTGTCATTGCGGTGATGGGCTGCTACAGTCAGGCGGCGCCGCAGGAAGCCGCAATCTTAGGTGTTGATATTTTAATCGGTACGCAGAATCGTGCCTCACTGCTTTCGCTGGTGGAGGCGCGGCTCCGGGAGAGAACAAGATGTGCTACAGAAATTCTGCCGATGATTCAGGTGAAAAATGAAATTTTTAAAGAAAGAAGCCTGCCTTTTGAGCCGCTGTCAATCCGCCGGATGGATGGACATACGCGGGCTTTTGTAAAAATTCAGGATGGCTGTACACAGTTTTGTACATATTGTATTATTCCATACACCAGAGGCACGGTTCGAAGCAGGCCGATTGATGAGATCCGCCGTGAAGCAGAACAGCTGGCGGCTCACGGATATCGTGAGATCGTTCTGTGCGGTATTCATTTATCCTCTTATGGAAAGGATTTAGCGGATCGGCCGCGTTTATCTGATGCCGTACATACAGTGGCGGCGGTCAATGGGATTGTACGTGTGCGCCTCGGTTCTATGGAGCCGATGTATCTGACGGAGGAGGTTATACAGGAGCTTGCCGGAATAGAAAGCTTCTGCAGGCAGTTTCATATTTCCCTGCAGAGCGGAAGCGCCGATGTCCTGAGACGCATGAACCGCAGGTACACGCCGGAGGAATATGCGGATATTGCGGCATTGCTGCGTCGATATATGCCGGACTGTGCGATTACGACAGATGTGATGGTAGGCTTTCCGGGGGAAACAGAAGCGGAATTTGAAGAAAGTTTCCATTTTGTAGAACAGATTGCCTTTTCCCGGATTCATGTGTTTCCTTTTTCAAGAAGAAAGGGGACTGCAGCATGGTCTATGGCGGGGCAGGTCCCTGCGGACGTCAAAAAGGAAAGGGCGGCCCGCATGCATGGCCTGGCCTTGGCGCTTGAGCGGCGCTTTATGGAGTCCCTGCTGGGAAAACGTGAAGAGATGCTGGTGGAAACCAGCCGTGAAAATGGTATGTGCTGCGGCTACGGCGGAAATTATGTAAAGATTTTACTGCGGGACAGTGAAAAAATTCTGCCCGGAATGCTTATCCCGGTTATAATTGACGAAGTTTTTGGAGATTATTGTATAGGATACGATGCGCGGACGCAATGATTCCGCATTTGGCAGGCAGCACATCTTGATGGGACCCGTTTTCCGGCGTTTATAAAACTTAAGGAATTTATAAGCGGTTTTATATTGCTTTCATAAATATGGTATGGTAAAATGCCTGCGTAGTTCTGCCATGAAAGGTTAGGTGATAGCTGTGGACAATAAGAATACAATGTTTTTTACCTTTGGAAAAGATCAGCAAAAGGAAGTCCGTATGGTGCTGCATGAGGTTTATAAAGCGTTGAAGGAAAAAGGATACAATCCGATCAGCCAGCTTGTTGGTTATGTCATGTCGGGTGATCCCACTTATATCACCAACCATAATAATGCACGGGCTTTGGTTACGCGTGTGGAGCGGGACGAGATCGTCGAGGAATTGTTCCGATATTATATTGACACGCTTTTGAAGCAGGATGAGGAGCGCGAGTCTTAACAGGAGACTCCGGAGGTTTATATTTTGCGTGTATTGGGCATTGATTACGGAGACAGCAGGATCGGTATTGCTGTGAGCGACCCGAATCGAATCATCGCAGGTGCTCTGTGCATAATTGACGGCACACAGGGGCGGAAAAAGGCTGCTGCCGGTGTCGCAGAATTGATATGCACCCATGAGGCGGATACCATTGTCATTGGATATCCGGTTCATATGAACGGCATGAAGGGTGTACGGACTGCGGCGACTGAAAAATTTGCAAAGGCACTGCAGGAGGCCTGCGGTGCGGTTCTTTCCCGGCCGATAGAAATTATTTTATGGGATGAACGGCTGACCACTGCCGCGGCGGACAGAGCTATGCTGGAAATGCATGCGCCGCAGAAAAAAAAAGGAATGAACGATATGATAGCCGCCGTGCTGATTCTTCAATGTTATTTAGACAGCAAGAGAGATCGCGCATGAGCCGGCTTTCTTATATATTTCGGAAATGAATGATGGAGGGCGTTATGAAAAAAGAGGATATGGAAGAAAAACTGAATCAGGATCCGGATAATGGAGTGAATACGTTTATTCTGACGGATGAGGACGGAAATGATTTCGAGTTTGAGCTGCTTGATTTTGTGGACTTAGATGAAAGACTGTATGCGGTTCTGATTCCTGCCGGGGACGAATCGGCAGACGAGGGCGTTGTCATTATGGAAACAGAATTTGAGGGAGAGGATCCTGTTTTTACGTTTGTAGAGGATGAGGATCTGGCACAGAGGGTGCTGGATGCATATGTAAATCAGATTGCGGAAGAAGAGGAGGTGCCGGAGACCGATGAATAAAGGCTGTCAGCTGCCGGGCTTTGTAGATATCCATATACATGGCTGCGGCGGATATGATGTCGGAACCTGCGGGGCAGAGGGCCTACGGGAGATTGGAAAAATATTGATTCAGCACGGCGTAGTGGGATATTTGCCTACGATCCCTGCTTGCTCACCGGAGCAGTGTTTAACGGCGCTGCATGCGATTGCACAGGTGATGGAAGAAGACGAAGCGTATGCGGTACATATCTCCGAGGAAGCGAAAAAACAGCCTGACGGCAGAGTACCGCTAAACCATACCCGTATTTTGGGCGCACATCTGGAAGGCCCGTTTATGAAGCCGCAGTATAAGGGCGCTTTGGATGCCGATTGTTTTTTAGATGCTACGCTTGAAAATTGGCAGGCGATTACCGGTGAATTTGCGCATATTGTCAAAAGAATTACAATTGATCCGCTGGCAGAAGGCGCAATGGAGATGATCTCTTATCTCAGTCAACAGGGGATTACGGTTTCGTTAGGCCATACTGCCGCTGATGCAGGGGTCATTCAGGCAGGCTTAGCTGCTGGTGCGTCTTCCGTAACCCATATTTATAACGCAATGCCGTCTCTGCATCACCGAAATCCCGGACCCGTAGGCGCGGCACTTGCAGATGATGCCTGCTGTGCGGAAATGATATTGGACTTTCTTCATGTTGCGCCGGAGGCTGCCAAATTGGTGCTGAAGGCAAAAGGTTCTAAGCAGGTGGGAATTATTACGGATGCCTGCAATGCCGCCGGGATGCCGGATGGTATTTATACCTTGTGCGGCAGGAACGTACATGTTATTAACGGTGAGGCCAGAATGCCGGAAGGACAGCTTGCCAGCAGCACGGTATTTATGGATCGGGAACTGAAAAATTTGCTTACACTTGGTTTTTCTTTGGAGACTGCGGCGGATGTGCTGTCCCGGACACCGGCCAAAATGGCGGGGGTTGCACAGCAGGTGGCGAATGATGTGATCCTTTTGGATGAAAATTACGATGTAACAGGCGCCTATCGGCA
>USLW01000013.1 GCA_900555605.1 uncultured Clostridium sp.
AACTGCCGCCGATGGGATGTGCCCGTAGAAAATTACAGGCAAAGCGTTGCGGCGCTAAAAGCCTACGCCTCCTCCGGGCGAGAGCAAGAGGTGATTGATGCAGCAGTCCTTTATTTCAATCTTTCCGCCGCAGAGCAGCAGCATTATTTCGGAATGATCTCTGATGAACGCCTGCGCAAATAGCTTAGCTTCGGCAGCTGAGCCGCGAAAAAGGCGCCTGCCTGTTTCGCAGGCCAATACTTCCTTGCGATAAACCGGCGGCTGTCATCCGGTAAATGGGGCTGTAAAAAAACGCGATAAAAGTAAAAATCGCACATGATAAATTCCGGCCAAACCACGGTTTACCGTGAATTGGCCGGGAAGCTTTTGGGAAAAGGCGTTTTTTACAGCCCCATCGTCGTATGTCTGGCCAGCCCCTTTATTCGCGTCTCATTCTGCGTTTCGTTGCAGACACCGCACCTGCCAATACTGCGGCTGCACAGATACAAGCACAAAGGAAATCCGCATCACCGGTCTCTACAGGTTCCAATCCGCCCTTTACGATAAACGGCTGTTCTGCCACTACCGTGCCGTCTTTGTTTCTCATCACAACCTTATATGCACCTGCCGGAATATCAATATAAGGCTTCACCTCGGCATTGTCCGGAGTAGGACAATAAAAATCAAACAAATCCAGAGCAACGCCTGGCTGAATAACCGTATAATCCTGCGTGGTCTCCGTAAGCGTAAAGTATGCATAATAAATACCTGCATTCTGACCAGGCACACTGTCTTTTAAGTAAAGCACTACGGAATCTGTGTCTCCGCCGGTTGCCGTCACCATAATCGGTTCCCCTTCTTCATAAACTTCTTTGTTCAGCGATAAAGAACGTTCAATGCCGGCAGTAATCGTAAATTCTTTTGTGGCTAAAACAGAACCACTTGTGGCTCTGACTACAATTTTATAATTTCCCTCTTTCAGAGCCTTTGTTTCGGCATCAATAAATGGTTTCACATCATTCGGATTCTCCGGAGTCGGACAAGCCCACTTTAAAAGATCGCTGGCAACGCCATTGTCCAGCTTTGTATACGATTCCCTTCCTGTTATGGTATTATCAAAACAAGCATAATAAATACCACCGTTCACGCCGGGCGTCTTATCCTTTTGGTAGACCACCACATAATCTGTATCTTCACCTGTAGCGGTAACCAGAATTGTTTCTCCTACTTCATAAACGGTTTTATCCGTCGACAAGGAACGTTCCGCTTCTGCCCGCACCTGTATCACAGGCAGAAAAGACAGCAGCAAACAAACCGCCAATAAACCTAAAATACCCTTACTCACATATTTCATATACACCCAACCTTTCTTAATTATTTTCTCTTTTTAAGAACAACTATCACAATTACTGCAATTACAGCAGCCGCAACTACGCCTACAATCATCCAGACAGCAGTATTGGTACCGTCTTGAGAAGAATTGGCTGGTTTTGTTGTGGGATCAGTCGTATCATCCGGTTCTGCAGTCACAATCTTTGCCGTTGTCGGAGTCGGGCTCGGCGCTTCCGTTGCATTCGGGTCTTCTGTTGCATTGGGATCCTTTGTCGGAGTCGCCAGCCGCCAGACAACCTCAAATGCCTGCTCTGCCACCACCGTACCGCTGTTATCCCGTATGACAATCTTGTACGCGCCTTCCGGTATATCTATATACGGAGCTACCTGCGGATTTGAGGGGGTGGCGCAGAACCAGTCAAATACATCGATCGGTACATGATTTTCAATTAAAGTGTAGTCTGCTCTTGCTCCTATTGACGTATCAAACGCAGCATAATAAATACCGGCATCCTGACCCGGAATATAATCCTGTGGATAGAGACATATATAGTCCGTCGCTTCCCCGGATGCCGTAACCAGAATCGCCTCTCCCTCTTCATAAACCGTCTTATCCAAGGATAAAGAACGTCCCGTGCCTGCTTCCGGATCTGTTCCCGCTGCCGTTCCCGGCGTCATATCCTGTACTGCGAAAGCCCCCCCCTTTTCCACCGTCTTTATTGATGTGTCATTCGTAAAAACTGCGTAATAAATTCCTGAATTTTGTCCCGGGACATCGTCTTCTCTGTAAAAGCCAACAAAATCCGTATCTTCACCTGTGGCGGTAACCAGAATTGTTTCTCCTACTTCATAAACGGTTTTATCTGCTGACAGGGAACGTTCCGCTTCTGCCTGCACTTTTACAGGCAGAAAAGACAGCATTACACAGACCGCCAGCAAACCAAAAATACATCTGAATCCATTTCTCATAACTCTCCGCTCCTTTTTATATAAATTATTTTACAATCCATACCGGATTGGAAAACGCAAAACCGCCCATATAATCCGAATCACCGAATAACGAATGCTGCGTGTACACTTCTACTCTGTAAAACTCATTTTCCGCCACATCAATTTTTTGACTGTATTCAAACAGATGTGCCCCCTTGGATCCTTTTGCATCCTCATAAAGCACCTTTACTTCCCGATTCTTATAAGCGGTATCCACATCGCCGCCTATTGTATATCGATATAAGACCACCTTTTTAATTGTCGAATATTGGTCCGCAGCTCTGATTTTCACAGTTGCCGTGCCGTTTTCCGGAAGCAGCAAAGACTGTCCGTTGCCGGCGCCGCTAATAGAAAAACGCAATTCCGGTCCGTTTGTTCCATAGAAGGTTCCATTCTTCAGCGCTTGAATGATGTTCTCTTCATTCAATTCATTGATCAGCACCGCGTTCCCTGCCGTACCCACAATCTGATCGGTATGACCGTCGGTATTGCAAATGCCATAGTAATGCTGCTCACCTTTCAGATTATAACGATCCCACCACTCAAACGCATCATCCGTCCATTCTGAATGCCTACGATAATTATGTCCATCCTCATTGTAGACCTCAATTCCGGTAAAACCCGTGTAATAATCCACTTTCGTCGGATCCGTTCCCACTCCGGGCCAAATCCAGCGGCCGTCTCCAGTGTAAAACGGATGCGCAATATAGCACAGCCCGCCTTCCTCAATAATCGTATCCATAATTTCCTGCCATTCCCCTACTGTGGGCCGGATCGCCGCCATGATTTCCCACATACCGCCAGTATATCCCGCTGGATGCATGTAAGTCGTATTATATTCCAGCATGTGGCCATAGTTGGTCGTAATTTCATTTCCCACAATCGGAATAAAGTCCGTAAGGCCTTTTGCCGCAGCCCGGGCAAACGCTTTATTGCCGGGATTGCAGTTGTGTTCCGTAGTCAGAATCCACGCATGGCCTTTGTGATACACGGAAAGAAAGTTATCTTTTAAAGGGCTGTGGCCGTCGCTTAGCGTACTGTGCGTATGCGCATCTCCCACATAATAGCCTTTGCCATCGGCAATCAGGCGGAAGGATTCTTGAGATAAAATTTTATTGCTTTTTGTCAGTAATTGTACCGAACAAAGTCCGCTGCCGCCTTCCTGTATAGTGAAATCATATTTGAAATCAGCCGATCCCTGGGCTTCAACCACAATCGCCAGCTGATCCGCATGGGCATTATGCGTCATCAAAAGCGGCCGCTCTAACTTTACTTTAAACGTTCTATCAGTATCTGTGTGGTTTTCCAGTGTACCGGTAATAGACATGGTGTTTCCTGCCGCTGCCTCTCCTGTCAGAACTACATCTCGCATAATATAGCTTTCCACCTCGGCAGACCCACGGTTTTCAAGCGTTTGTGGATCCGTTATTACATTTTTAAAGCTCTGATAAGCTTGCTGAACCTCCTGTTCAGTCAAAGCACCGCTGTAAAGCGCTGCCTTCGTATAGATAGATGCGCCTGCCGCATAATCCGTGATTGTTTTGCCGGTCCCGATATCAGCACCGATTACATAGATAAAAGGAGACTCGCCGAATGTCAGACCCGATACATGCAATGTATTCTGCAACTGGCCATTCACATAAAACAGGATCTGATTTTTCTCGGCATCATAAACACCCATCAGATGATACAATTCTCCAATCCGTATTTTTTCCTTTCCGAAAACCGTTCTGTAATCTGTATCAAAATGTTGGAATTTAAAGAAACCGTTATCAAACCAAAGCCCAAACATCCCGTTCTGCGTGGAAGAAAAAATTCCGATTTGCCGATTGCCCGGCTCCTCTGTATACTGTACTGCCGCTTCAATACTGTAGCCGCCGGACAGTGTCTTCTGAAATGCTTCCTCTTCGGCATAAGCAGATAAATCGACGCCCATGGCCTGTTTATCCTCTCCCGTATTCCGGTATCCCGGAATTGTCGCAGTTATGCCCTGATGTGTTACTGAGACAGGCTCCACCATACCGCTGCCTTCTGTTCGGAACGAAGCATTGTGCGCCAGATCCGCATAGGTCCCGTCACGATAGAAGCACACATCCGCAATGACATGATTCTGATATAATGAAAACCCCTCTTTTACGGCAGAATCCGGAATCGCCGGAGGCCCGCTTTCAGCAGGATCCGCAGTTTCTGGACTGCATGCATATAAACTCAGGAAAACCATCAAAAGCAACCCGATGATACCTTTTTGTTTCATGTCTTTCTCCTCCTCTTAATTAATCTATCAATTCTCCGTAAACTTCCATTTCCGCAATTTCAACACAATACCCGGCGGATGCCGTCCCCGAACGAGTCAGCTTTGTTGCGGCGAATTGAACATAACGTGCTTGTATGGGCTCAATTTCTAATGTACGTACATCCTGACGCTGCGGAGTATTATCATGCTTCATCTGTTTGACGGCTGTCCACTGAACGCCGTCTTGGGAAACCCGGATTTCATAATCATCCGGAAAAACATTTACACCATTCCATACCTTTTGCGGCGTCAGTACAACACGTTCTACTTTATAACTTCCCAACAGATCGATTATGATCCATTCTTCTGCGTTTTCGGTGGAATTTCGATTCATTCCGCTGGACCAGACTTTAGATGTACCATCGTTAATATAGGTATAATGGCAGTTCCAATCCGGCTGATCCGTACTGGAGGAATAACTTAAAACCGGTTTATGCAATGCAATATTTTCGCCATCTGTATAGGCTGGCGGTTCATAAGAAGTAGCAATATGGTCTTCAATAGAACCGTCATCATGATAAACCGCGATCTCACCGATTTCACAGAAGCAATTCCCCTCCGATAGCAAAAAATCCGTTACCACCAGACGCATATAGCGTGCCTGTATCGCATGAAAACGAAATACCGGTACTTTGGTACGGTCCAGGATATCATTTTCTTCTCTCACAACCTCCGTCCATTCCCGGCCATCTGCCGAAGTCAGAATCAGAAAGGATTTCGGAAAATAAGCCCCGCAGCGAACACCATTGCCCATCGGATACAAGTCCACGCGATTCAGCGTCTCTATATCACCGAAATCCAATGTGATATATTGTGCCCTTCCGTCCGTGGTTATCAGTTTTGCACCGTTTCCATCTGTTCCTTCTCCGTCATGCACATCACATAAGAAAGCAGTACCGTCCCCTGCCGCGCTGCTGGCAAAGAGACGGGCAGAGACAGCTAAATTTCGTGATCTTTCATGACTATCTTCAACTAAATTCCCGTCAATCACCTGAAATACCGCACCGTCGCCGGCTGCCAGCTGCAGCGTCAGCACCCCGTTTTCCACCGGCGCATCCACCAGCGCTCCGGTACGCTCGTCAACCATCTTCAGCCGAAGCGCTCCTACATCCAGACGGATCTGCTGTGTTTTTCTAAAATCTTTGTTTACAATCATGAAATACGAATTCTCGTCGCTGCGCGGCTGAATAACAGATAAGATAACATCTGTTTTATCGATTGCTTGTATCGGGAAGTCATTCGGAATTTTTTTATAAGCACCGGGAGTTCTTATCATACTGTGGTAAACTGCCACTGCATCGCCGGAAGCCAGATACGTCCCCAGACGATGGATTTTTTTGTTGATTTCACACACTGCGAAAAAAAGATCCGTCGGTTCATAATCCCTATCAAAAATAGCATTGCTGTATGTACCTTCCCCGCTGGGGGGCGTTCCCCATGTAAAAAACTTAAGTTCTTTTACACCGTACGCCAATGCCGCCATCATATTGTAACGCAGATCAGCGGCAGTCGGTCTCCGATAATGATCCTGATATCCGACAGACTGTACGTATACCGCTGTGTTTTTTCCGGTAGCCAGCGCGGCGCGGCGCAGATCATCATAATTTCTGAATAATTCAAGCTCATTAACGCCGCCGTTTAAATCAAAGCAATAGGTATCCAAAGACAACGTCCCGCCGTAAGGAATCAAGCTTCCAAAATCGGTTAGACGTTTATAATAGGTTCCCTCCGGATAACATCCTCTCGGCAGGAAGTTGATATTGATATACGAATCCGGACAGACAGAACGCAGTAAATTTTCCACATCGGCATAAACATTCGGATTGACCGGCTCATCCACCACATAAAAGCCGGCAAATCCCGGTAAATCCTTATATTCTTCAGCAATCTCCAGCAGCGCTTCATCGGTTTGTTCAAGGCACGTCTGAATGCGGTAATCTCTGGAATAAATACGCAGACCGTGTTCCGCAGCTTCTGCCATAATCTGCTTGTACTTATCTGCCGTATGGCCTTCCGCGACCCATACAGGATCCACATATATATGAGAAACCACATCAATTTCCGCTTCATTCATATAAGCAAATTGTCTTTTCCGTACCTCTTCGTCGTGCAGTGGTACCAGATATGCATTAATAATAATATTGTCCCGCGTAATCGGCTGTACATTGTTCATTGGCAGCATATAGTCCTCCTTTTTGTCCTGTTCAGGCTGATTGCTCCGGCGGCACCCCGGCAGTATGAAAAGCAGCAGTAATGAGAAAAGTATGATTACAGTCAGCTGCCATCTCCTGAATATTGGATTCATTGCAAATAAAACCTCCCTGCTTTATAAGTTTCACTGATCATACGTTAACACAGCCGAACACTTTTCTGCTATTTCTAAAAAGACCACTTTTGTCATTTTTTCGACTTTTTGGCTGATTACAGAATCCTTCAGCCTTCCTCTGCATAAAACTATACATTTGAGTATGATACAGGTTACACCGCTGAAAACACGGATTGATTCGGCTGCGGAATACATCTTGAATATTTTGTAAATCTGCGTTAAACTCTCTGCATACAGTAGAGTTCAGGAGGGTAGCGTGAAAAATAAAATTTTTCACGCGGAAATTGCGAAAGGATGGAGATGATTATGAAATCTGAATTGCTATCTATCGGCAAGATGGCAAAGCTGAACCGGCTTTCTATCCCAACGCTGAGATTGTATGACGAAAAGGGACTTCTGAAGCCGCGCTACATTGACCCCTGCAGCGGATACAGATATTATGATATTCATCAAAATGCACGTCTGGATATGATTGCATACATGAAGGAATTAGGTATGAGCCTGTCTGAAATTGCAGATGTATTTCAAAAAGAAGATCTCACCCGAATCGAGGATATCCTTGCCCAAAAGAATGAGCAGATTCACGAACAGATCCGCCGCTTGAAAGCCAGACATGATGCAGTAGAACGTGCAATTGTGTCTATTGAACGCTATCGGAAATCGCCGGCAACAGGCACGCTGTCACTGGAATATATTGACCGGCGCTGCATCTGGGGAATTCCATGTTCCTCTAATTTTTACAGCAGCGATATTTCCGGCTATGAAAAAATGCTGCTGGAACTTCGCCATTCCCTGGAGAAACATGCATTTGAGCAGATTCATTCCTATAATATCGGCACATCGATTACCAAGGAAAATTTTATCAATGACCGCTTTATTGCAAACGAAATTTTCATTTTCACCAATCGGCATGAGCAGAATGCCCAGGCAACACTGCAAACCATAGACAGCGGCATGTACGCGTGTATCTATCTGGATAATTATGATGATGAGATGGCTTATGCACGGATGCTGAAAGATTATTGCGCACAAAATCATTATGATATTTCCGGCGATTATATCTGCGAAGTTATGACGGAATTCAACGTATTTGACAGCGATCATCGCAGTATGTTCCTGAGACTGCAGGTTCCGGTAAGCTTTTTTAAATAAATGTGCCATATACTTATGACGGCGCTGCCTTTCATCTGTGACCGAGGCACCAAAGCCAATGTAAAATAATTTCCGAAAAACCCTTGACTCTCCTGCGGGCTGAGGGTTTAAACTATTTCTATAAAATACCTGTTATCAAAATTGCGTCAGTACGCATAATGTATGCAGGAAAAAGAGGAGGTATTTCTATGGAAAAAATTAAAGTCATTCAGTACGGCTGCGGTAAGATGTCCAAATATACCCTGCGGTACCTGTACGAACACGGCGCCCAAATTGTAGGCGCAATCGACGTAAACCCCGCGGTTGTGGGTATGGATGTCGGCGATTATGCGAATCTCGGTGTAAAAACAGGGATCCTGATTTCCAGCGATGCGGACAGTGTCCTTGATGCGTGTGATGCGGATGTCGCCATTGTGACATTATTCAGCTTTATCGGCGATATCTATGAGCATGTGGAAAAATGCGTGTCCCGCGGAATCAACGTAATCACCACCTGCGAGGAAGCGATTTACCCCTGGACTACTTCCGCCGCACAGATCAATCGTCTGGATGCGCTGGCCAAAGAAAACAACTGCACGATCACAGGATCCGGTATGCAGGATATTTTCTGGATCAATATCGTCGCAATGGTCGCCAGCGGCTGCAACAAATTGACGAAGATTAAAGGGGCATACAGCTATAATGTAGAAGATTACGGTTTGGCACTGGCTGAGGCCCATGGATGCAATTTGACCAAAGAGGAGTTTGAAGCGAAAATCGCACATCCGGCGGAGTTTGAACCTTCCTATGCCTGGAACGCCAGCGAAGCGCTGTGCAACAAGCTCGGACTGACGATCAAATCCATTTCTCAAAAACATGTTCCCTACACCATTGATCACGACATTTACAGTGCTACGCTGGGGCAAACCATTAAAGCGGGCAAATGCATCGGGATGTCTGCCGTGGTGACCATCGAAACCATGCAGGGCATCACGATTGAGGAAGAAACCATTGGCAAGGTATACGGCCCAGAGGACGGCGACATGTGTGACTGGTGGCTAACCGGTGAACCGGATACGGAGTTTCATGTGGTCAAGCCGGCTACTGTTGAGCATACCTGTGCTACAATCGTAAACCGGATTCCCTCTCTGCTTACCGCACCGGCCGGTTATGTAACCTGCGATCAGCTGGAGCCGCACACATATCTGACTTATCCGATGGAGTACCATCTGTAAGCGATTCCTGCAGCGACAGTTCAGCCACGCGGTATTTCCTTCTCCGGACTGCCGCGTGGTTTTTTTATATTGATCGGACGGAACGCGCTTCTATCGTTGTCAATGACCTTAGACAACGATTCCTGCCCCAGCCCTGTTTTCAAGGTGCCCAATCAATCATTTTGTGATATGCCCTTCGATAAACATTGGTATCGATATCTCAATATACTACTTCCACATAGGATAAACGCAACACCAATGATCAAAAGTGAAAATGTATTGTCCGCGGTGATTGGGTTCTTCCCATCCACTTCGATCGACCTAACGTCTGCCTTCCAATCTTCATATAAAGTTTTCGACATTAATGTAATAACAAATGGCTTGTTATCAAAAAGACCTTCTGTGGACGCTAAAACCTTTGCGGCATAAGTTCCCTGTTCTGAAAAAGACAAAGTTCCGTCACTATTTTCAATTCTTTCATAGTCGGCACTGCATTCTATTATTTGAAGTGAAGAGAATATAATATCTTTTTGGAAATACGTCTGCAACGCATCTTGCACGCTATACTCAGCAATCTGGGTATATAATAACGGATAATACATAAAATATTTATTTGGTCTTTCACTACGTTCGCCGGTATGTGATGGACAAAACAGATCGGCCAAGGAACCGCCGTTAATCCTCCAACCGTTTTCTGTATAGATAAAGGATACAGACAAAATTAACGGAACCAGAGCGCCTTGATACTTTTCAGAAGCGTTATCTAACCTAAGATAACCAAAAGCTTCGCGGGGGTCCCTTTTCTCCATCCAGCAGCCGGTTTGGTCATTGCTGCCGCCAACCTGCATGCTGTCGAAATTGGTTGGATAAATAATCGGTTGCCAATTCACAGGGGTGTTCTCTAAAAAATATGCTTTGCCTTCATGATTGGTCAGCATTCCCAGCATGTGACCGGTTCCGCGCCCGTGTTCAATTGCATATTGATAATAATTATCGGTATAAATAGTTTGGGCAAGTTCCTCCCAATACGCGTAATCCGTCATACCCTCTTTCGCTGGCAAATATTTTACGATATGCCCATTGCGTTCCAAAAAGACAGGTTCGCCACCTTGATCAATATAGGGGGACGCATCATGATAAACCAATTCAAACAGTTCGCAGGCTTTGGCGCATAACGCAATAATCTCCCCATCCGTAATGCTGTCTTCTGCGGCTTGAACCTTATTCAGTACGCTCACAAATATGGCGTTATCAAGGCTGCCATCAAATACAAAACCAATCGCCAGCATGTCTATCGCCGGCTGCGCCGTTATGATGGTTCTGTTGACTCTTTGCGCGACCGCTCCAGAAGACCGCACGCCCATCCGAATCAGCATACCCCAGAAGAGATAAAACTCATTTCCGATATGCGCAGACGGAATCCGGCTGCCGGTCTTATCGTCTTCTGGGTTAAGCTTACGCAGCGAGGCTGCTCCCATTCGATTTCAGGTCTTTACCGCCTCTTACGGAGACAGGCGTTGATGGCTCTTTCTATTCTTTTCAGGACTTTGCTGCCTCAGCTGAAGAGCTACAGCCGCAGAGACTACAATGCCTTTCCTATGCGTCGTTCAAGCAGTTCGAAGAGTTCGCGGATTGTTTTGGCGGGCAGATCCAAAAGGCGGCAGTTATTGACCTTTCCCTGCGCAATAATTAATTTGGCCTTATTCAGTTCTAAGACGATTTTACGGAAGGTATATTTGTGTTCATCCAGGTAAGCTTACAGCTTGTTCTGTATGTAGGACAGGACAATGAAACATGACATTTCCCTCGCTGAGCATATACTGTGCAGCCGTCAATATTTCTTTATGATTCTCGGGAAAGTATTTTTTAATAACTTGGAAACACCCAGCTTTGCTGCTACCTCTTCAAAAACGCGATTCACTCTGCAGTCATATATTCCCGTGGTATTGTATAGCCTAATTATACCATTTCGCATACAAAAAAATGCAAGCGCTTTTTTCTTGAATTTGCTCTTGTTTTCTTATTTTTCTCAATGTATAGGGTAATTTTCGGAGAATTCAGGATTCAGGTTCTATGAAATCGCTTACCTGAAATCAAGTCTTAAAACGCACAAAAACCCGTTGTTTAACGGGTTTTTGTGCCTGCATCTATTTTGTCCTGCAGAGATGGTCGGGATGACAAGATTTGAACTTGCGGCCTCTGCGTCCCGAACGCAGCGCTCTACCAAACTGAGCCACATCCCGAAAACGTTGTTTATACTACCATGTTCCGGGAGCGGCGTCAATAGGTAAAATAAAATTTTTTTCATTTAATCGACTACAATCGGCAAAACGGCATTACAGGAGGGTGCCGGCGTTTTCAGTCACAGAGACCTCTACAGTCTGGCGCTGTACAGTCTGTCCGGAAAAAAAGCCGCGGTCTACCATACAATCTCCATAGTCCCGGCCATGGCAAAGCTTGATATAACGGTCGTCCGTACGGCAATTGTTCGTCGGATCCAACCCGATCCAATATTCATCATAAATCTCCACCCAAGCATGTGTCGTGGTCCCGCCCAGCACAATGCCTGCCGCATATCTGGCATAAATCCCCCGCATCCTGCACAATGCGATCATCAAATGTGCATAGTCCTGACATACGCCTTTTCCCTGCCGGAACGCCTCCGCCGCAGTGGTTCCCGTATTGGTACTCAAACTCTCGTATCGCATGTTTTGGTATACCATCTTCATGAAATATACAGCCTCCTCCAAAACAGAAAACACTTCGCTCCGTCCCTCTGTCAGCGATAAATAAAAGCTTCGGATATTTTCCTCATATCGGGTAAAATGGGAGGCATAGCGGTACATCGGATATACCAGGTCTGCCTGAAGCTGCTGTTTCTGCAGCGCACTTTCGGCATCCTGGCACGCTACAAACGCCACCCCGGCAACGCAAAAGGTAAAATACGTATGCGGCTCCAGTATTTTACCAACAAACAGACAATTTCCGAAGCCGTCCGTTACGCGGGAAAGATTGCCGCCGGGATCAATATTGCAATTTACATTATAAATTTTCTGCGCGGCCGTATTGCCGGGCACGCAGCGGATCGAATAAAAATGGCGGGTAACAGGCGTATCGAACTCCAGCCGCATACCGTACCGGAAATATAATTTACGCACCCAATACACCTCTCTAAAGAATACAGCGGTTGATAGCCTCCAGAACCGGAAACGGGTCTGCCAGCCAGCTTACGGTATCCATCACATATTCGGAAATCAGCGTCAGGGCTTCGGGATCATAAATCCGTTCCCCTTCCATATGCTCCAGAAGACTTCTTAATTTCCGGAATTCATCCTTCACTGTCTCCGTGCGATATCCTAAACGGATATATAAATCCAGCCGTTCAATATTTTTTCCGCATTTCATCATGGCTAAGCTCATCCAATCCGCCACATTTTCATCTGCGCTGCCCCAAAACGCATATAAGTCATCAATGACAGGCTGGAGCTTCAGAAGCGGCGCCGCATTTTCCCGGTCGTGCCTGAGAGAGTCAATGGCAAGCTGCAGATACGCCAGCGTCTCGCCTGTCAGCTCGTCCCGCAAAACCACACCGTTGTCAAAAGCATTTACTAAACTGCTGAATACAGAGTTCGGATCCTTTTCATCAAATAAAAAACCTGAAATAAATTCCTCCCGCGACGCATACTCCCTGTCGAGCCGCAGTTTTCCGCAGAATACCCGGTAAGCCTCTGCATCCTCATCAATCATAGTATCCAGATACCAAATCAGGCAGCGGCACGTGGTATGCACGCGTTCACAATACCTGCCCAGCCAGAATAAATGCTCTTTGCGCTCTATTGACATAATACCCATGTATCTTTAAACCCTCCCCCCTGCGATGAATTCACAACATAAGAATCTGCTTTTCTTGAAAAACGGGTCAAGCCTCCGGGCCATACCTTGCAGTCCGCGCCAGTCAGCACAAAAGCACGGAGATCCGCCTTCCGCCATACCTCCTGTCCTTCTTCCATGACAGGCAGTTCCACGAAGTCAATCACTTCCTGCGCAATAAAAGCTCTCGGATGATCGGAAATTTTACCGCGCAGCTCCGCACGCTGCTCCTCTGTGAGCTTGCTGCCGAATACCACCCCATATCCGCCGGACTCCGCCACATCTTTTATAACCAGCTGCTCTAAATGCTCTAAGATATATGCGCGGTCCTCCTCATAAAAGGCCAGATAGGTCGGCGCATTGCACAAAATCGGCGTTTCATTTAAATAATAGGAGATCATTTTCGGTACGAAGTAGTAAATCCCTTTGTCGTCCGCCACACCGTTGCCCGGCGTGTTGATCAATGCCACATTTCCGGCGCGGTAGGCATCCAGAATATGCGGCACTCCGATCAGAGATTCCGGATAAAATGCCATGGGATCCAGAAATTCATCTGATATCCGCCGGTATAGGGCTCCCACCTGCTCCTTGCTGCCGTCATACTTTTTATAATAGAGCCGGCAGTCTTCCACAATCAAATCCTCCGGCAGAACCAAAACAGCGCCCGCCTGTTCCGCCAAATATAAATGTTCAAAAAATGCTGCATTATAGCGGCCGGGCGTCAGGATACAGTTGATTCCGCCGGTGTTGACCGCTTCCATCACCTCACGCAGCATTTCCCCGTAACATCGATTTTCCGTAACATTTACATCCTGAAATGCCTCCGGACAAGCCTTTCTGCAAAGCTCTCTGGCAATCAGCGGATAGGAAGCGCCGGATGGAATCCGCAGGTTATCCTCCAGTACGTACCAGATCCCGTCCTTCCCCTGTACCAGATCAATCCCTGAAATGTGCGCATAAATGCCGCCGGGCGGAAGCACTCCTTCACAGCATGGCAGATATCCCGGAGAGGCATATACAAACTCTTCCGGCACCACACCGTCCCGCAGAATCATTTTCCCTCCGTAAATATCCGCTAAAAATAGATTGAGCGCACGGACCCGCTGAATTAAGCCGCGCTGCAGCAGTTCAAACTCATCTGCACGGATTATGCGCGGGAGCACGTCAAATGGAAACAGCTCCTCGTGAAATTCATTATTTTTATAGATTCCAAATCGAACGCCGTACCGGGCCAAAAGCTGATTGATTTCGTCCGCATGACGGACCAGTTGGTTCATTGTTCCTGCCTCCAGTTTTATAAATTAATACTTTCCATCCACCCTATTATGTTGTATACTGTACAAAAATATTTATCATTTAAAGGATGTGCATAATTTATGTTGCAAATGAAAACACTGCATTCACTCTCACGGGTTTTCCCCGACCGGCCAATACGGGAGGAGGATCTGCAAACACGCGGAAGCATGCTAAAAAATGAAGTTTTTTCATTTCAGATCGCCTATTGGCTAACAGACGGCGGACAAGTCCCCTGTGTAATTACAGATATCTCGCACACCCTCGGCGATGCGCTGACAATCAGCAGTGTAAATTTCGTTCCCTGCGACCATCCCGCTGTGCCGGACGCATATCCTTATTGTGAACGCACACAACCCGGATTATTCCCGGATATTCTGCAGCCTATACCAAAACAGCTCTGGGCTTACGAGGGCTCCTGCCGCAGTCTTTGGCTGCGTGTCGACGGGACAGAAGCGCCGCTGACTCCCGGCGAATATGATATCACCATCTCCATATTCGCGCTTGGCCAAGGAACAGAGCAGATTACATATCATTTGACCGTTTTAGATGCAGTTCTGCCGCCGCAGACGCTGATCTGCACAAATTGGTTTCACACAGATTGTCTCTGCAATTATTATCATGTAGAATTTGACAGCGAAGCATATTGGAAAATCACGCAGCAGTTTGCGGAGACAGCAGTAAAATATGGTATTAACATGCTTTTGACGCCGATTTTCACGCCGCCCCTGGATACGGAGGTCGGCGGCCAGAGACGTACGATTCAGCTGATCGACGTTCGGAAGGAAGGCAATACTTATACCTTCGGATTTGATAAGCTGCATCGCTGGATCGGAATGTGCCGAAAGGCCGGCGTACAGTATTTTGAAATTTCACATTTATATACACAGTGGGGCTGCAAGCATGCGCCGAAAATCATGGGATATGCAGATGGTACCTATCAGCAGCTGTTCGGCTGGGATACCGAGGCGCAGGGAGCGGAATACCGCGGTTTTCTATCTCAGCTGCTGCCTGCCCTCACTGCCTTTTTAGACGCAGAAGGGGTACGTGATTGCTGCTATTTCCATGTATCGGATGAACCGTCTATCGAAATGCTTGAGGACTACCGCCAAAGCGCTGAATTTTTAAAACAGTATTTAGAGGGATTCCACATTTTCGATGCACTGAGTTCCATTGAATTTTACCGGACCGGCGCAGTGCCTTGTCCTGTTCCAGCTACAGATCATATCGAGCCGTTTCTGAAAGAAAAGCCCGAAGGCCTCTGGACTTATTACTGCTGCGGCCAGGTAACAACGTCAAACCGTTTTTTAGCTTTTTCTTCCGCAAGAAATCGAATTCTCGGCACGCAGCTTTTCCGGTATGATATTGTCGGTTTTCTGCAATGGGGCTTTAATTTTTATAATACCTTCCTGTCAAGAGAAACAATTGATCCTTATGCCAGCAGCACGGCCGGCGGCTGGGTTCCGGGAGGCGATACATTCGTGGTATATCCCGGTCCGGACGGCGAGGCGGTGCCTTCCCTGCGCTTGGAGGTATTCCGAGAGGCACTGCAGGATATGCGGGCACTTCAGGCACTTTCTGCCAAAAAAGGCAAACAGGCCGTGTTGGCCCTGTTGGATCCGGCGCTCACCTTTAAAAATTTCCGTGATGATCCGCAGGAAATTCTCTCTCTGCGGGAAACCGTAAATCGGATGCTGTGCGCATGTGATTAAAAGTACATAATACAGATTCTGTTTGAAAAGTAAAGAAAAAGAAAGAATAAACTTAGAACCGCCCGCTCGGACGGTTCTTTCCGTTATTGCGAAAAAATTTCCAAAGGCGGCAGCAGAAACGCCCCCCAAAAAAAGATACGGCCTTTGATCAAGCTTGTGGTATAGCCGAATACAGCCTAAAACAAGCCTACGATTGTGCCGTCCTCATAAATATCAAGCTGCTGCGCCGAGGGCACTTTCGGCAGCCCCGGCATAGCCAGAACGCTGCCGGTCATAACGACAATAAACCCGGCGCCTGCCGAAAGGGTCACTTCTGATACCGAAACCGTAAAATGCTCCGGACGGCCAAGCAGCTTCGCTTTATCCGAAAAGGAATACTGCGTCTTTGACATACATATGGGCAGATCGCC
>USLW01000014.1 GCA_900555605.1 uncultured Clostridium sp.
TCTAGAAATCACGACCTATCGCGTTGACGGGGACTACTCCGACCATCGGCATCCGGACTCAGTCAGCTTTACCCGCAGCCTGAAGGACGATCTTGAGCGCCGGGACTTCACCATGAACGCTCTGGCCTACAACCCCAGGACAGGTGTTGTTGACTTCGTAGGAGGCAAGGCGGACATTGCCGGCGACCTTGTCCGCTGCGTGGGAGATCCAGATCGGAGATTCCAGGAAGATGGCCTGAGAATGCTCAGAGCCCTTCGCTTCGCCTCCGTGTATGGCATGACGATCGAAGCTGCCACGGCAGCGGCCATCCACAGGAACAAGCACTTGCTCAAAGGTATCGCTGCGGAGCGCATTCTGGTTGAGCTTACCAAAATGCTCTGCGCTCAGGGCGCGGCAGGTGTTCTGCGGGACTTCGCCGATGTGCTGGCCGTCCCGATCCCGGAGCTCACACCCATGTTTGGCTTTCCGCAGCATAATCCACATCATGACAAGGATGTCTGGGACCATACCATCGCGGTCATTGAAAGTATCACCCCTGAACCGGTGCTTCGTTGGGCAGCCCTGCTGCATGACATTGGGAAGCCTTCCTGTTTCTCGCTCGCCGAGGATGGCATTGGCCACTTCTTCGGGCACTCGGATCAGAGTACTTCAATGGCGGAGAGTATCCTCAGTAGACTTCGCTTCGATAACGCCAGCAAAGAACAAATTGTAAGACTCGTTCGCTATCATGACATGCCCATCACGGCCGACAGGAAGCCAATCAAACGGCTTTTGAGCAAGCACGGTGAGGATGCTACCCGGCAACTGATCGAGCTGCACAAGGCAGATACGCTTGGTCAATCGGCCATCTGCAGACACCGGATCGCAATCTTTGAGGAAGTATCGCAAATGATCAATGAGATCCTGCAGGAAGAGAGCTGCTTCACACTCAAGGACTTGGCAGTTAATGGACATGATATGATGACATTGGGCTTTCAGGGACCGACCATTGGCCGTGTGCTGCAGGAATGCCTGGATGCAGTCTTGGATGAGCAGATCCCCAACGAGCATGAGGCGCTGATGGCCTTTGCAAAGGATAGACAGCTGAAGAGTTAATACCAAAACGGCAATACCAAGCAGGTATTGCCGTTTTGGTATGCACAGGAACTTAGGTGGGTTGTAGGGTTTTGTCGATGGTCGTATAATGAGTGATGAAGCAAAGTGACGATCGTGAGGTTGCCTTTGACTTCGATTATGCTACTCACTTGTTCCGGCAACTCTCTAAATCGCATCACAAGGGAACATTTTCCCTATTTTTGCGTCTATATCAATAAGGGATTCATGGCTGATATGAAAAGGAGGCTGCTGATATGAAACAGAAAAAGAAATGGGTTATTCCCCTCTGTGTGATAGGAGTCATACTGCTACTTTGTGCGGGTGGCCTTTGGTATATGATAAATCACTCCATGAGTTTCTCTGTCGGACGCTGCTTAGTAGCGGACAACGGATCGTATATGTTCATCGATGGAAACTCACCCATTATCATGAGCAACCGAAAGGATAAGGAAGGTCTGTTCTCTGGCTTGGGGACCGGCGATAAGATTTCGATCTTCCACGATGGGATTGCGGATACCTATCCAGGCAGGACCGGTGCGTATTGGTGTGTGAAATTGGAAGACGGTACGCAGGCCGATATTCCGGAACAGGTCATAGAAGAGCTTACGGAACTCGGATGGACCATTGTAGGAAATGAAGCTGATCCAGATTCCGTGACGCCTGAACCGGGAGCATACGCTTTTGAGGCGCAGTACATCCGGACCAATGGCGGACCTGAAGATGGCTATCCTTACCACACCGTGATCAGTTCCAGAGCGGAATTGGAAGCCTATTACGAGGCATACAAGGACATTTATAGTCTGGAACGAAGAGAGACAGTCTACTCCGACAGCACAATCGGCTTTTTGGATGCCTGCGACAAATACGATAACGCCTATTTTGAACGGCAGAATCTTGTTCTGATCGTACTGCAGGAAGGCAGCGGATCAATTCGGCATGAGATTACAGATGTGCGTCGTCACCGTATTGAGAACGGTGCATTGGATGGGTGGGACATTACGATTGACCGTAAGGTCCCTGAGGCAGGAACAGAGGATATGGCTCAGTGGCATCTATTCCTTGAAGTGCAGATGGGCGATGTGATCAAGGCCACCGACAAGGTTTGGATCAATGGAAAACAGAGCGAACGCACTCCGGCAATATCCGGGCTTGTTGGTATCAGTCGTACTCCGTCGATAAGCGCCTATCAGGATCCCTGGGGAGTGAAGCTTACTGCAAAGAATATTACCCCGTCTGGATTGACCATTGTTTGTACGCAGCAAGATGGAGAACCAACCGGTGAGCTGCAGACCGGCAGTTACTACGGACTCGAAATGCTGCAGGATGGCGAGTGGGTTGCGGTCGAGCTGCTTCCTATGGAGTATGAGCTTGCCTGGACGTCAGAAGCATGGATGATCCCTAACAATGCGGAAACAGAATGGGAAGTGAATTGGAGCCGCCTGTACGGAGAGCTTCCCGCAGGTTCCTACCGGATCAGCAAATCGGTTATGGATTTCCGGGGTACCGGTGATTATGACACCAAAACCTATTATGCAGGCTTTGATCTCGTGGACGCCGCTGACACAAGTAATGTTTCCTACGAACACGGCGGATTTGGCGTCAGTGTGCCGCTTCTTTCTGGTTGGGAATACAAGGTTGAGGAATACAGTGCCGATGGCATGAGCTATGGCGTCAGTTTCCGACCCGCTGGTGAAGATGGATGGATCGATTTCCAATATTGGCCTACATTCGGCGTCTGTGGCACCGGATTGTCAATGAAGGAATTTGGAAATGGTTCCATGGGCACCTACGATGGCGGTGCTATCTGGAACTTTATCAGTTACCCTGCCAGCAAAGGCAACTTTGTGGCAACGACCCAGGGTGTAAATAGCTGGTGGTCACGCTACGGCGAGACTGCTATGGAAATCATAACGCAGGTAATCTGCACAGACACCATCGTAGACTAAGGAGGGTACGCAGTATGAAACGAATTGTAGCGCTATGCCTCGCAGCGGCTTGCCTGATTTCTATGATAGGCTGCGCAGGAGATACCAATATGGACGAAAAGAAACCAAACAACTCCGCATCGGCCTATGCTCTGGCACTGGCTAGCTATCCGGAGATGGCTCCCTACCCAAACGAGATGGAGTATTTTGATGAAAAGACCGGTGAGTTTGACAGCGATGGCTTTGATGTGGTCTATGACGCCTGGCAGTCGGACAGAAAGGCCCAATGCAGTCAGCCGGAAGGCTATGCAGACGGTCTGGAACCGTTCTTCGCCAGTTCAATCCGAGAGTTTCTCAGCAATTCCAACGGGGAGAACAAGGTATACTCTCCTCTGAGTGTTTACATGGCCCTCGCCATGCTGGCAGAGGTGACGGACAGTGAAAGCCGCCAGCAGATCCTTGACCTTCTAGGAAGTGAAAGCATTGAGGCTCTGCGCTCCCAGGCGGCCAGTGTTTGGAACGCCAATTACAGCAATGACGGCGCCGTGACAAGCATTCTGGCAAACTCCCTGTGGCTGAATGAGTCCGTAAATTTCAACCAGTCCACAATGGACAGTCTGGCAAAGAATTACTATGCGTCCTCCTTCCGTGGTGAGATGGGCAGCGAGGAATTTAATCAGGCCTTGCGGGACTGGATCAATGAGCAGACCGGAGGACTGCTGGAAGCGCAGGCCGATGGCCTGTCGATGGACCCCGAGACCGTTATGGCTTTGGCCTCTACCATCTACTACCGAGCCAAGTGGCACAGTGAGTTCAATGAGGCCGGAACGGAAAAGGGCCTGTTCCATCTGTTCAGTGCTGATGGAGAGACCGTGGAGTGCGACTTCATGCACAAGGGCGGCAGCAACACCTATTACTGGGCAGATCAGTTCGGCGCTGTTGCTCTGAGCCTGGAGGGCAGCGGCAAAATGTGGTTCCTCCTGCCTGATGATGGCGTGGCTATGGATGATCTGCTTGCCGATGAGCAAACGATGGAGTTCCTAAACAGCAATGGAAACTGGGAGAACAGCAATCACCTGATCGTGAATATGTCCGTTCCCAAATTTGATGTTGTCTCTGATCTTGACCTGCGTGATGGCCTGAATGCGCTGGGTATTACCGGTGTATTCGATGCCACGGTGGCCGATTTCAGTCCCATGACTTCGAAAGTTGCAGAGATATTCCTTTCCAAAGCCGACCATGCAGCCCGCGTTGCCATCGATGAAGAGGGGGTTACCGCAGCGGCATATACCGTCATGATGATGGCTGGTGCTGCGGCGCCACCTGAAGAGGAAATGGACTTCGTATTGGATCGACCGTTCTTATTCGCCATTACTGGTGCAGATGGACTTCCACTCTTTGTTGGCGTAGTCAATAGACCGTGAACTGAAAAAAGGCAATAAGAAAACGGCAGTGCCACAATGTGGCATTGCCGTTTTCATGTATATCCGATGCATTGAGTTGTTTACCCCTCATAGGACTGCGGCTGGTAGCCATAGTGCTTGGCAAAAGCTTCATAGTCAACCCATTTCGGGTTGTCAAAGATCCTTGCAGCGTAGAGCTCAAGCGTGTAATGCTCCAGTTCTGCTTTCGTCTTTAACCAATAGGTGTGCTCCTTCTCCCACTCCAGGAGTTTATCGAACAAGTCTTCTTCGTGGCTCCGGACAATGAGCTCACGCACCAAATCGAGCCAGACATCGTTCCTGATGTCTCCAAGATCCGTCTGGATACCATTGCGGTACCCGTACTTCTTATCTCTCCCAGAACCAGAAAGAAGAATCGATTGACCAGTGCTGAAATGTGCGTGTAGATCTTTATGCGTGAGTTGATCTCTGTTAGGAACTGCCGATAGTGAGTCAATAATCGTGCGCGGATACATAGACATACCTCCATTCTGGTAAGTCTTACGGATTAACGGTCGAAAATGCAACAAATCGATCATAATGAGCAAAAAAGGAAAACCGCGCCACACTGTTGTCGCCGTTCTGTGATATAATCGAACTATGTCGAATAATCAATTCCCTTTGGATCAGCCGCATCCGACCATCATCAAGAAACGACCGGATTGACAATGCACATATTATGTAGTATTATTGTAGTGCAAAGGAGGCTTGAACATGGATTCCAACATGACTTTTCGCATTGATTCTGAAGTGAAAGCGCAAATGGCAGCCATCTGTGATGCACTGGGCATGTCAACTTCTACTGCCTTTAATATTTTTGCCAATGCCTTTGTTCGAGCAAAAGGCATGCCTTTTGCTGTCACGATTCAGGAGCCTGTAACAGCTGTGAGCCGCGAAAAAATGCTGGCGGACACCGATCAACTATTGAGCGAGTTCGCTTCTGACTATAAGAGGATGGCAGAATGATTTGGGTTACAGCAGAAGATGTCGTAGCGATTCATAGCCGTATCATTCAAGTTTCTGGTGGCATTGATGGTCTGCGTGATCGTGCTGGATTAGAAGCGGCTATTGCCGCACCCCTTCAATCATTTGGAGGAGAAGATCTTTTTCCAACTGACATAGAGAAAATCGCTCGTATTGGGTTTGGGTTAGCGTCCAATCACGCATTTATCGATGGCAATAAGCGAATTGGCGCCATGGTCACGCAACTGCTACTCAAATGGAATGGATATCAGTTCCAATTGGAGCAGAATGAGCTGGCCGATATGTTCATTGGTATCGCGGATGGCACAAAGGACGAAACGGAGCTTCGGTATTGGATCAACGACCATATTGAATAACGAAAAGGTTGCCTCACGCAATAATGTGAGGCAACCTTTTTGTTAAAGCCGACCTGATTTGACGAAAAAAAGCCGGGCTGTTTTGTCGGATAGCCGGAGTGTTTTGGCTGCATGGCCGAGTTGTTTTGTCATTTTATCGGCTGTTTGATGTGGCAAGCCACATTTCGTCATTTATAAAGGAACAAAACATTAGATTTTTCGTCTATTATCGTGTAAGATATAATAGAACTTGTGTCTATAACGAAAAACGAGGTGGTGTAGTATATGAAAGCACAGTCCAAAACGATAGGAATGGCTATTGGCGTTGTTTTAATAATTGCTATATTTACTGGGGTGGTATTGAGCAGCCGGGGTCAAGCTATTTCAAGTGAAATTTCGGGAAATTCGGAGGGAGGTGCCGCATTGTCTCTCGCAAACACGGAGGATACAGAAATTATAATAAATGAACTCGCCTCGGAAATTCCCGAAACAGGCTTCTTTGCTTTGGGCCCCGACAACTACCATGAATACACAAAAGAAGAGCTTTTTGATTACTATGGGATTGAATTTGATATTTCAAGTGTTTTCCCCGACATGATTGAGGAGAACACCGGGTCTTATGGCATCTTCAAGTTCAGCGATGGAAGCGATATGCAGGGGCATAATTTCATATGGGCCAACCCTATCGGTAATGAGAAAGTAAGTATAGAAATAATCAAAGACGGAGCACCAAAGTCGGACAATACCCAAGTAACTAACGATAGTGCGCCATTGGCCTCTACAATTTCGGGAGAAAATGTAAATATATTCCGCTTTGACAGTGACGAGCAAAGTGGATATTATGCTGAGTTCGTCCACAAAAGTCTCGGGTTTACAGTCTATGGGTACAACTTCGATAAAGATGATTTTGTCAGGATTCTATCCTACTTAATTTCTTGTTAATGTGTTGCAAACTTTGTGGAAAAATTGGAGAAACAGCATCCCAGTTGTCTTTCCAGCGTTTCATGGAATTCGGGTATTTCGGAGTCCATTTTTCAGTTACACGTTCCAAGGCAGCCAGAGCCTTCTGCTCATCAGCGGCCTGATAGATGGTTTTTAAATCTGCAGCAAAGGCTTTTCTGTCCTTGTCCGGAACGTATTTCAGGGTGTTTCTTACCTGATGGACAATACACCTCTGGTATTCTGTTTTGGGAAACGCAGCTGAAATCGCTTCTTTAATGCCTGTAAGGCCATCGGCACAGATGATCAGGATATCTTTTACTCCGCGATTTTTCAGTTCGTTCAGGACTGACAGCCAGTATTTCGCACTTTCATTGTCACCAATCGTAATCGTCAGGACTTCCTTTTTCCCCTCCGCATTAATGCCAAGTATAACATAGGCTGCAAGCTTACGAATGACTCCATTATCCCGCACAGAATAGTGGATCGCATCGATGTAAAGGATTGGATATACCTCATCCAATGGGCGGTTCTGCCAGTCTTCAATCTGAGGAAGTATCTTATCCGTCACATCGGATATGAAACTTTCTGATGTTTCAAAACCATAGATATCTTCAATCGTTTCCGAGATCTGGCGAGTGGTCATTCCTTTGGCATACATAGAGATGATCTTCTGATCAATATCAGAAATATCTTTCTGACGCTTTTTTACGATTCTTTGATGGTACCGCCAAGCAAGGTTTTTGAGGGCCTCCTGGATATCCTGGGCGGATTCAATGTCATACTCCTGCAGGAGTTGGCGGATAATACTGCGTTTCCCTTCTGTTATGACAAGTAGTCATGACTACTTGTCATGGCTACTTTGTGTGCTGCTTTCTTTTCTCTTGTTATAATAAAAACCCTCCTATGATTTAGATTTTACCATAGAAGACCTTTGTCTTTTATTTATTTACAGAAAAAGTTTCATACACGCATTTATTCATTTGAAAAGTTTGATTGCCGAATCCATTTTTGACACCATTGGAACAAAGCGCTGGACATAGGTTCAAATTCAACGGGAACGCCGTTCTTCAAATCCTGAAATGTTTGGAGAATGACTTTTTCATCGCCTGTGACGCTGCACAGCAAATCCCCTTGATGTTTCAAATAGCGTCCGGTCTGCTGATAGCAGATCGCCTGAATCACAAAAGAGGCAGACTTATACAGTCCCCGTAAAACCGCACTGTCTTTTTCGTAAAGCATATTGTGGACGCAGCCGTGATAAAGATTACATACACCGATTTTGATTGCACGGTTCACGGCATCGTTATCTATGAGGTCAAGAAGCTCATCAAGAGTTCCTTTCAGCGATGTCGTGTCATAATAAAACTGAAAGAGATCCGACGCTTCCCAATTCAGCAGCTCGCTCTTTCCGCTCAAAAATCCACAAATCTTTTCTCTGTCAGACATGGTGTCAAGCAAAGCGTTATACTGCCGAATATCTTCGAGAGTAAGCGCATCCAGTATCACAACCAGATCTATATCGCTGGACTCGGTGGCTTCACCACGCCCATAGCTTCCTTGCAGTCCGACAAGCCACAACCGCTCGCCAAAGGTGTCCTGCAAGGCTTGTAAAAAAGTATTGAGCCATGTGTTAATTTCAATCATTCATTTGCCTCCGCAAAAGGAACTTATTTTATGTTTAGTCCGATAAATTGGAAGTTGTTTCTACATCAGCTTTTTTAACATCATGATTTCCAGCGGTTCATTTGGAAGCAATAAAGAGCCGCAATCGATATATCCGTTTTTTCGATAAAAAAATTGCGCTTGTTCGTTGGATAGGGTGGAGGTCATCACCATTTTGTATTGCTTGCTTCTCATCTCATTTTCCCAGAAATCAACTAACTGCCTGCCGTTGCCTTTCCCTCTGTGTTCTTCCATAAAATACAGCATATTTATGAATGGTATATTGTCCCAAAACAAACCGTATCGCAGCCATCCGATAAGAATATCATGTTCGAGCATCAATAAAATTCTGTTAGCCTTTATACTGTTTCTCAATTCCTGCTCTTCAATATGCGTATCATGTTTTCTTAATTCATCAAAGTCATTCTCGTCAGCATACCGAATCATCATTACACCTCTTCTGCAAGTTTTCATTTTTCTCTTCATTCATTTGCCGAACGAAAGAAGCGCTTTTTACAGCAGTTTCAGCCCACGCTGGACGAAACCCGCTTTTTATCGCATTGCGTACAGACTTTATATTTGACCATGCGGCGCAGTAAAACGGAACCTTTCCTCGCTCTAAAATTTCAAGCGCCAATCGGCTTGTAAGCGCCGATGCAACGCCTTGCCTGCGTATCAAAATCTCCCGCATACAGCAACTTTATTTCATAAGGACAATCCAATGCCTTTAACGCTTGCGGGTCCGGCAGAAAATACTCCGCCGTGCAATTTGCATCCACCGCAGATTGCTGCATGGCGATTTGTAATATGCTTTTATTTGTGAAATTTATAGTTCCTTCCTTTTCTCACCGTCCGGCGACATTTCCGTTCGATGCGTAAGATGGATCCCGATGTGTCCGATCCCCAAAATTACAGTGGAAATCATCATCCAGATCACGTTTCCGTATATGCCGAGGAGAAAGAACGCGATCACCGGCAAAGTCGCTCCGGCAACAGGAACGCCGAGGAAGCTGCTGTAAAAATCAGACAGCTTCCGCTCGCTGCGGAAATACCGCACCCACCACAGCTCATACAGTAGCATAAACTCGGCGGCGGCAAAGAGCCACCACGCCCATGCGGAATACCCCGACCAGTTGAAGTCGGAAAAGATAAGCGCACAGCAGCAGGTCAAAACCTCTCCTGTCCGCTCAAAACAGAGCAGAACACGGTTTTCCTTTTGCGGAGTGTACCCCTGCGGCTTTCGTTTTGCCCAAAGAAGATTGGGAACGAACAGCAGGAGTAAAAATAGCAGTCCTATGTATGAAAAGCCGAAATGACCAAACATTTACAACACAGCCTTTACTTTGTATTCTTTGTTTAAGTCCACAGCAAGGTGATAAACATCAGACTTGCAGCGTCTGCCTTTTCAAAGCCGCACGCCTCATAAAACCCGATCCCTTCATTATAAGCGACAAGGACGATTCGCAAATATTCCTTGTATTTCTCCTGCATCCTTTCTACAAGTTCTTTCCCGATTCCTAAATTGTGGTAATTAGGATGCACAAGCAGATCGTAGATATATGCTGTTATAATCCCGTCATCCATAGCGCAGATCAAAGACCTGTTTATCATCGTCCCACGCAGGATACACGGTTTCAAAGTTTTTCATGGCAGCCACTAATTTTTCGGGATCGTGTCCCGACGACCATTCCACATACAAGAACAGGTTTTGCAGTTCCTTTGCGCTGAAATCGTAAATGTCTTTATATTGAATTGCCATAGTATCTTCCGCCTGAATCCAAATTCATCTGTTCTGTAATCAAACGGATATTATCCTGGGCAGGTCTCGTGCCGTCGATTTTAATCAAAGGGCAGCCGAGCGACTTTACCCATTTTTCAACCTCGGCGTCTTCTCTTGAATTGACAAAATCAAAGAACTGTTCTTCCTGCTCATATAAATCTCCGCCCGGAAACATCCGTTCACCGAATTTTTGATAGGAGCGATCTTTCACACGCTGCATCCGAATGCTTTTCGGAACTTCGATCCAAACGGCAACCCGGTAGAAAGGATAGATGCTCTCCCCGTAATCGCCCTTGACAGAGGCGAACACAAAATGTTCATGGGTTTTCACTTCTCGCAGGAGCCGTTCGCTCACTTCCTCCCGGGTGCGGGGAGACGCGTAGAGATAGGCAGGATCATCCTTCGGAAAGTATAAATCCTCAATGTCGATAAAATGAAAGTCCAATCGCTTTGCCAACGCTTTGCCGAGTGTGCTTTTCCCAGCGCCGTTTAATCCACAGACAATAATTCCTGTTCCCATAAGAAAGCCCCGTAAAATCATTGATTTATCAAAAGCTGCGCCTTAAATAAAAAGAATGGGAAAAAGCGTAAATATTATAACATGGAATTATGACTTTTTCTACTGTTTTTACGCAGAAAGCAGCGGAAAGGATTGCTCCCTGCCGCTGCTTCGCTTTAACTGTAAATCAAATCATTGTTGACAATCTCTGCCGTCCTGCTTCGGATATTGTTCATTTTATGCCGCCGGATATACCGCAAGTGCCGCTGCCTGTATATTGACAACGATAGACGCAGCGGTGCAGCGCTTTCTCTATAGAGGTAGAAAATTTCTTGTTTATGTATTATAATATTATTATTAAAGAACTTTCCCGGTATGATTATGGGGTGAATAGCCCCGGTAAACGAGAGATTGAGAACGGTGAAGCCTGTAACTTTCAAAAAGCTGCGGGCTTCTTTTGCCACGGGAATATATCGCACTCACTTATAAAATAGTGGACTGGAACAGACTCACATCTGATGGCGTTTATGAGAAAACACGTATCTATTTCGGTGCCGACCGGAATAAATCGATTGACGAGTTGTTTAAGCTTGAGTGTGAAAGCATTGCGCATAAATTTATAGCTACAGTTCTTGAAATCAACGGCACTTCCGTTTTGGTAGAGCCGGCTGAGGGTGAGCCTGAACTTCGCAGCAGTGATAAAATTTCCTTCATCATTAAGGATTTTGAAGATATCGGTACAGAAGTTGGCTCAGTTGTTGAGGTAACTTATACCGGCGGCATTCCTTGAGGATGTCCTTGTAAAACTGGGGCTCACTCGTTGTGAAGCCAATGAGTTTATCGTATATTGGCTGCCGCCGCTGCACTCGCGCAACTCGCGAAAAAGTTAGCGGCAGCCAAGCGGTGAGCCGAGCGTGACTTTTGGCTCCAGCAAGTTCAGGCTGACAAAAATTGAACTGACTTAATTTTTCAATAACCGGATATAATGATTTGCTTCCCGCAGAACATGATCTGCAAGCAGGGGCAGAATAACTGAACGAATCTTGCATTCCTGAATCCCCCTTGTTCCGGCTGCTTTAAAGTCTCTGAGCTTAACGGTTTTTTCAAGCGAACTTGCCGTCAGGGTTTGATCCTGAGCGCTGTTGCAATGCTGCAGCAACGCTGCAAACTCTTTGGCGGATTCGTCTGCCGAGCCGATCAATTCAGCTTCGCAGGGATCAAGAAGACCCCGTATAAACAGGGCATGCTCCATCATGATCCGATTCCAGAAGCACTCGATTTCCCGCATAGACTGGCAGCTTAATTCCCCGTCCCTTTCAAGCATATGCAGATATTGGCGGTAAAGCTTTGCCTCTCGCATAATATGCTCAATCAGCAAAGGGTAATTCATGGTGAACATTTGACAGTTCAGCACATTTTTTAAGATGCTTTCCTTGAGGCAGATCAATCCGTCCAAAAGGTGGATCGCTTCCTCGTTGAGTCTATGCACTGCACAGACCTTTGGGGAATTGTTGCTGTTGCGGTAATCACAATTGCCGCAAAGGCGCAACTCCCTGTCGGTGATTTTCCTGTCGATTGCAATGCCGGTAAAGCATTCGGTCTGCTTTTCCGCTAAAGCTGTAAATTCAGTCACCACCTCTCCGGACTTCAGCACATCGGGCGATACGACGCCATTACTGAGAGCCACGATTTCACACAAAAGCTTTTCAAATTCATTTTTATAAAATTCTGCCTGCTTTGAAAAATCCGCATCAGGAGGGGTAAAGCCTGCCCTTAAAAACAGAGCGTGCTCTTTCATAATACGCCCGAAGAAGAGATGTAGCTCAAGGGATTTTGCTATATAATGATTATTCTGCATAGATTCCTCCAAAAAGTAATGTCGGTATATTATACGCGAAAGGCGGTTTATGTGTGCAAAGACAGCTGTTTGTACAATCCCGCTGGCTTTTATCCAGCACAACTTAAACCGTTACACGGTATCCCAGCTTTGCGGCGCCTTAAGATTCCCGAGGAGTACTTATTACAAGGCGTTCGTTAGAGTACCCTCGGACAGGCAGAAGGAATATGAAGCATTTGGCAGGAAGGTAAAGCAGGTCTATGATGACTCAAGACAAAGGTATGGATCTGTAAAAATATGTTATGCTCTCAAGGATGACGAGACGCCCTGCAGCATAAAACCGGGTACAGCGGCATGGAACAGGGACTGCGCCCGGTTGTGGTAAAGAAATACAACCATTATGCCAATCATGGAAGCATCCCTGATGATAAAGTGCATATCTTAAAATGTGATTTTGCTACGGAGACCATCAATCAGAAAGGGGATAGGGAGATTCCCTATATCCATGTACAGAAAGAAGACTGGAGGTAACAGGCATAGCCTGCGCCTTTGCGGGAGAAAATACACAAGCAAGGAGGATCAGACTATGAAAATAAAAGAATTGAGAACACAGGTTGCAGACTATCTTTCCTATTTAGAACAGGAAGAACGAAGTACTGCTACCAGAAAACAATATCAAAGAGATATTTTCTGCTTTTTGTCCTGGGCAGAGGGATTTGAAGCGGTTAAGGAAACGGTTGTCCGCTATAAGGAGAAGCTCCAAGACGGATATAAGGCGGCCAGTGTCAATGCGAAATTAGCAGCGCTCAACGGGTTCTTTTCCTTTTTGGGACGAAATGATCTCAAAGTGAAGCAGTTGAAAATTCAGCGGCAGGCATACTGTTCTGTGGATCGGGAGCTGACGAAAAACGAGTATTTACGTTTAGTGGAAACGGCAAAGCGGCAGCAAAACGAAAAGTTGTCCCTGATGCTGCAAACAATCTGCAGCACCGGTATTCGTGTATCAGAGCTGCGGTTTATTACGGTTGAAGCAATCGGATGCGGAGAAGCCGCGATTCGGCTGAAAGGAAAAAATCGCGTTATTTTGCTTCCGGAAAATTTACGCCGGGTGCTAAACGCATATATCCGGCGGAACCAAATCATTTCCGGGCCTATATTTATCACAAGAAACGGAAACTGCATGGACCGTTCCAATATTTGCAAACAGATGAAAAGGCTCTGTGCGGAGGCCGTAGTTGAGGAGCAAAAAGTATTTCCTCATAATCTGCGGCACCTGTTCGCACGGTGCTTTTACGCCATCGACAGGGATCTCGCAAAGCTGGCAGATATTTTAGGTCATAGCAGCGTGAACACCACACGCATTTATATTGTATCCACAGGAAGCGAACATCGGCAGCACATGGATGCGTTAGGACTGGTTGTATAGCAGCGCATGGAAAAATAAAATAACCGCATAATCCGCATTATGTGGTGGCGTATGCGTAAAAATTTGCGGGGAAGCTGACAGGAGTCGGGTAAAAATATCATTTCAGGTTCCCTTCTCCCCCAAAAAAGACGCACTGTAATAAGGCTCTGCCGCTATACAAAAAGAAAAACGCGGTTAAGTCTTATGCAGCCTGCTGGCACAAAAAAATCAAATGTAAAATAATGGATAATCCATGAAGTGTTGTTGACAAAATTCTGAATGTCGCATATACTAAACTGGATTTCAGGATTCTCCAGCGCTAATATGTAATCTTTTACGCATACGCCACCACATAATGCGGATTATGCGGTAAGCGGAACGAGATGAAAACTGGAGCATGCCTGTTATTTCATTTCCGGCAGCAAATTCATGGGAGATCCGTCTGGCCGGGAAGCGGAGGAAGGTGAGATAAAACCGTTGAAGAATGTAAAACGAGATTGATAGAGCCGCACGCTGAGAAGTGCAAATAAAAATAAGAAAGGTGAAAAGTATGAAACGGGTAAAACAAATTTTTGGCTTTTTGCTTACATTTGTTATAATGGTGGCAGTACTGCCGAATATCGCTTTTTCGGCAGATGCGCGGACTGAAAAAGATACTGCCGTATCGGTACGGTCTGGGGCAGAAATACCGGCCGACAACGCGGCGCTGCGGCGGAGCAGTGTCCATGTTAAATATGTTGTGAACGGCATTTCCGTGAAAGAGGAGGATATTCCTACCGGAACGTATATCCAGGTGCCCCTCCGGGTTCCTTATATTTCAGATCTTCTGGCCGGCACGCAATATGCGGATTATATTTATGGAAGCGTTACTTCCATTGTCTGCAACCCGCTGCAGTATTTTCCCCCGAGCGCGTTAACGCTGAGGGAGGGACAGAATATTGATCTCAGCAAAAATTATGGGAATTATACTATTACTTACACCACCGGCACATGGTCTGCCCCGGGCGGCGGAGGCGGCAGCGGCGGAACCGTGACAGGTGATTTTATTCTGCAGTTTGATCCGAACTGTTCCGACGGTGTCATCAATATGCCCAATCCCGTAACCGGAACAAGATTTGGCCAGGTCCGGCAGCAGAATTTGTGGATTCCCGGCAATATTCCGCAAAGAAACGGTTATACATTTACAGGCTGGAATACGCTTCCCAACGGTACGGGTACTACCTATCAGCCGGGGAAAAATGTCCTTTGTAACCTCGGCACTACTACACTGTATGCGCAGTGGACGCCGGATGACGTTCCTGTAAAGCCGATTGTTGCAGGCAATACCACCATTCATATTACAAAAGTTTTTGCCGGGGACTGCACGTCAGCACCGGCAGGATTTGCGCTGCTTTATGCTTACACAAATCTGGCTACAGACACGCTTGTAACCGGAACCGTTCCGATGACCGGATCGGGGAGCACTCTAACGGGATCGATCCAAGTACCCTATTACAACAATGCAGAGGAAACAGCATCTTATCTTCTGACGTTTACTGAAGTGAATGCCGATATAAGTAGCCACAGTCTGCAGATCCAGTCTCAGGGCGCGGCGGATATTGACCAGGAAAATAAAACGGTTGCCTTTGCAGTATCCATGACAAGGGAAAGCACGCTGAACAGAACGATTATAAACACCTATCAGGCGGATGCGCTTCCGGACCCGAAAGCGCAGTGGGATCAATTGACCATTCAAAAGACGGCAGATCCGGACACCGCGGTAAAACCAGGAGATCATATCACCTATAGAATTACGGTAACAAACAATACCGGCAGAGACTTAACCGATATTACTGTTTTAGAGAAGCTGAACGAGAATCTGGCTTTTGTCAGCGCCGTTCCCGCCGCGCAATATCATGACGGCTCCGGTATATGGACGATTCCCGCGCTGGCTGACGGTGAAAATGCTGTGCTTGTGATTACTGCCGCTGTTAACAGCCGGT
>USLW01000015.1 GCA_900555605.1 uncultured Clostridium sp.
CTTAGGGAAATATCACTCGATACGGTCTTATACGCATTTAAGGCCTGATTCTCCGCCTGAAAGACGGGGCCTCGCCCGCATACTTGAGAACCGAAGCGCATTCAGTAAGGAGTCCCGTTTCCTTTTCTGCGTCTTTCTCCGCAACCGTGTCACGGAAGATATCACTCTTTTCTATACCGTTTATCCCTTGCTCCTGCTGCGCATCGAATTGCGCAGCGCCCTGATCCGCATACGCGGAATCTGCATGCAGCGCCGGCGCAAAACAGGTACACAGCAGGCAAGCCGCAAAAAGAACAGAAAAAAAACGAAGTCTATTTTTCATAAGTCCCCATCCTTTCTCAGGGGCAAATCCGGCGGATTTCAGCGCTGTCCGAATGCCAGGCCTCTTTTACCGAAAAATGCGTTTTTTACGTGAAAAATTTTGTTTTTACGCAGTCGTTTCCGCTTCCGGGCATATGGTCAAACAGACAAAAAGCGCACAGACAGCCCTTTTAAGCTGCAGTCCGTGCGCCTGCAAAAATAAATTTCAACGGATCCCTCCGCTGCTTCCGCAAGATTATATATTGCTGCCTCCATGCGTGATACATGTGCGCAGGCACTTCCCTGATCTGCCTGTATATCATGATGGGTTCCTTTCTAATGCGTTTGACTAAACTAAATTATCTTATCTATATAATATGAAACTTTTTCCATACCTTCAACAAATATTTTTTAAGCACCCCTGTATGTTTATAGGTTTACAATACATGTGTTACAGCGGAAAAGTTTAGTAAGAAGGGAAAAGTATGGTTTTCTACTTTCTTAAATTTTTATCGGCACACCGTTACCCCATCTTTTTATGCTCACCGAATGGTATGCTTTTTTGCGGTAAGCGAGAGGGAAAAACAGAACCAATTCCCAAAAAGAAAGGCGAGAGTGGGGGGGATCCCCCGATCGCTTTTCATGGTTCCGTGGGCTTGTAGCGTGCTGTTTTTCTGTACTTCCTCTGTAAAGTCCAGCTCCATATTACAGTCCCCTCTCTATTACATTTCCTTAAAGTAGTTAAACATAGGATCGTAGTTAAAAGCTATCTTATCCCCTGTTCTACCTTTTCAGTTCTTGAGTATTACAAGCTCTATCTCGCTAATATAAATGTGGTCGTCATACTTGCTATATCTCTCTACAGCCTCTTATATAAGCGTTCTCTCTATGAGGTTATAGTCTAAATAGCGGGTACCTGTGGTTATTCCTCTGGCGGTATTAGGGTTTCTAATATCCCCGCCACTCTCTAAAACGCTCTGGAGCGTAAGCCTACTTATACTCTTTGCCATGATTTCCGCTCTTGCCATTTCCAGAAGAGAATATAAGTACATCTCCCCCAACTTGGGCTATCTGGCCGGTTATCTGGTGTTGTGGTCAAGCATGATTGTAACACTTAAGGCTAAAAAACATCTTTTTCTGTGGACTGCAGCATTGCATGTTATGATGCAGTCCTTGCCTGATATGGAGTTTTATATCCGTTATCGCTGTGAGAACGAACATGGTTGTACGTCACATACGCAAATTCCTCTACGGCCTGATAAAGGGTTTCCTCTGCTTCAAATGTATATAAGTCTGTGCATTCGCTCTTCAGCGTATTGAAATAACGCTTTATTGGTGCATTATCATACGGATCCCCGGCTTTGCTCATGCTTTGGGTGACATGGACGGATTCGCAGTATTCTACAAATGCTTTGGACGTATACTGTGATCCTTGGTCGCTGTGCAGAATGAAATCACCTTTTATGGAAGGCTGTGATTCCAACGCTTTTTTAGCGTCCGGACTGCAGGACCGTTAGTGATATGGCGGTCCGTAATGCCGGCAGCCACACTGCGGTCATGCGGATCGATGATTGTGTAGTTGTAGCGTACTTCATCGCCTTTTTAAAACAGATAGGTGAAGTCCGTGCACTATTTCTGATTGACGGTGTCTGCATGAAATTCTTGATTTCATTTATTTTCAAAGACTTTATGGGGCTACCGCGCTCATATCCCGGTTTTTTCGGTCGGACAATAGATTTCAGCCCCAACTCTGCATTCATATATTTATGAACAGTTGGAGGGCTGTAACAGAATCCTTTCCGTCAAAGATATACCTGCAGGGTCCTGTAACCGTCCACTCCGTTGTGGGCATGATAGATTTCGCTGATCTGTTCCTGCACTTTTGCCTTATAGGCATAATCATCTCCATCCTTTCGCAATTTTGAAATTTGTTCTTTCCGGTTATCTGAACCGGAAAGAACAAATTTCTGCGTGAAAAATCTTATTTTTCACGCTATCCGCCTTCCGGTGCTTCCGGTAGCTGTTCCATAAATCGATAAGCCTCTAATTGATTTCCTTCGCGAAGAAGGCCGCTGCTTTTTTTAGAAAGAGATTTTCCTTTTTTGCTTCTTCACGCTCTTTTCGAAGACAAAGGTTCTCCTTCATCAAATCATATTCTTCCTTAGATTCTGGGCTTGTAAGACATTCTTCACGTAACTCACTGCACCACTTGCTGATACTGGCTTTTAATACGCCATATTCAGCGGTGATGCTTTTGTAAGTGCGTCCCTCTTCTTTGTGTAGACGGACAATCTTCTTTTTAAACTCTGATGCATAACTTTGTGGCATTACTGATAACCTCTTTTCTTGATAAATTTGATTATATCTTATTCGCCACTCCTGTTACTGCTTTATTATACACAGCAAAAAGAGCGCAGACTCAGTACCGGAGGTCCCTATCCACTCTAAGGCAAGGAATTTGCTGAAACATGGGTTGCATTTCACTTCTCTTGTTGCATTTACTTTTCCACTGTTGCATTTTAAATTTCAAGTAACCTTTTTCATAGTTTAACACAATCGCAATCATTAAACTTAAATTAGCGTAGCCTATAAAGAAATCTACCAGCAAGCATTGCCTTTTGGGCACACCCTTGTTTTTACATATTTTTTTGCCGCATAAAACAGGGGAGTGGATGCAAAAATATTTTTAGAAAATAGCGAATATGCTATAATATATGTTACGGTAACGGAGATGAACGCTATGCCAACGATATGTATGTATGTTCAGAGGGATTAAGATTTATATTAACTGGCGAGAACATCAGCCGCCACATTTTCACGCAACATACGGCGGAAAAGAAGTTTTAGTATCAATAAAGGATTTAGAGGTTATAGACGGAGAGATGCCAAACAAACAATTAAAAATGCTCTTAGGTTGGGCGGCTTTTCATCAAGAAGAATTGCTTGAAAACTGGGAGCTTGCAAGCGAAAAGCAAGAACTATTCGCAATCGATCCGCTGAAATAAGCGGCTTTTTGGAGGCGATACTATGGCAAGAACAGTTGAATATTATCTTGCTAAAGGATTTGACCAAAAGACAGCGGAATACTTCGCAAGTGGAAGAAAACAAATTGTAGGCGTTATTGCAAACGATGATTTTACTTTAACAATCAGCTTTGACAATGGAGAAAAAAGGCTTTATGATATGCGGCCGCTTCTAAAAAAAGGGACAGTCTTTGAACCGTTTTCCAATATTGAAGACTTTCGCAGGGTCTATATTGACGATCAGCATAGCATAGCCTGGGACATTGACCCGGATATAGATAGTAATGAGGTATGGAATAATAAAGTTGATTTATGCCCGGACGGTTGCTATATAGATAGCGTCCCTGTAGGGGGTGTTTCTCGTGCCTGAAAGCTGTGCAAATATTATTGATTTGCTTATTGAACAGCGGCATAATCAAGGAATGACGCAGAAAGACCTTAGCTAAAGCCGCCTGCCTTACGCAGTCTGTTATAGCACGTATGGAGAGCAAAAAAGCAACGCCACAGCTTGACACGCTCTTAAAGGTTGCCGCCGCGCTCGGTTGCGGTCTGGCGGTTGTACCCGCTTTCAGATAAGAATAGACCCGCTCGGAGCTTATCACTCTTGGGCGGGTCGTTCTTATGATAGTACCTCCTTAGCTGCCGTGGCAGTATTAGATCTGCTGCTTGCTTTTTATATCAGGAAACGAATTGTTTGTCATGACAACGGTACAATAAATCGAATTTTTTCACTCATCACGACATTATAATCCCCTTGCCGGTTGATGCATCTCACATCAACTGAGCAGAGAAGAATATATTCAGATGGACTTAACATAGAAATGGAATATGTGAAATTTTCATACCTTATAGCATCATATACTTTACGGACATCGTTTGTCGCGGCATCCAATTTTGCTATTATTTCATTTTTTATTTTATTTAAATCAAATTCAGGAACATCGGACTCTGCGATTTTTCCTAACATATTGAAATGGAAACTATAAAGGTCACCTGTTTCCTCTAAAACGATGATTGCTTGATCCTCTGATTGCACATTTCCAACATACTTTATCAATGCAATGGTGTATAGCCTGCGCTCCTGGTTATAGGATACCGTTTTATGATAGTCCACGATAGAAATATTCGATATTTCCGAAATGAGATTATCAGCTATCTTTTCGCACTCCTCTTTTGATTTCACTTGACCTGCGGTGTCACTGTTGCCAAAAAAACAGCCGATTAAATTTCCTTCAGAATCCAGCTCAAAGTATTTTTTGTTTGCATCCTTATAAGAATGCCGTAGTTCATACGAACCGAAAATAAGTTCAGTGTTCACATATTCGCCTTGATATGTTGCTCCCTGTAAGTTGACATCAACAGTTTTTGGTTGTTTTGAATCAATATATGCATCTTTGCTCCAGTTTGCGTATTCCAGCTCCAATTTGAGTTCAGGAACCGAATCTGAAAAACCGCAGATCAAAATGTCAGCAGAACGGCTTTGCTTGTTGCAGCCCGAGAAAGACCATATGATCATGATTGTTAACAGAATAAATATATAAAAACGTTTCATTTCATTTACCTCCTGAATTAATCTCCAATGCGATAGGTGCTATCGCCACATATGACAGCGCTTTTCAGTCCGGATGATTCACTTCTTCTTTTACTTGCAAAATCAACGGATTCTTGCACGGTATACCCCTCTAATAAATGAGAATAAAAATCTTTTGTCCACTTATTAGCGTCATTACAATCAATTGACTCAGAAAAACCGACTGCGACTGTGGCTCCATTACTGGCAAAAACTGTTGGCAGATTTCTCCCACCATTTCCGTCGTATGCTGTTTCACAACCAATAAAAAGTACCAGATCCATTTGTGAAAATGAATCACCTGCGTTTACACACGCGCTTCCCGCAGACATCCCGCTACACGAATGACTATAAAATATATCTCCTCCACTTGTATCACTCAATACAATTCCTGTTGAAGATGCCGTACTTGTGCCAGCCCAAACTACGAGTCGGCCGTGGCTTCTACTAGTAAATATATTAGTGCTCAACAATTCGGATTTGCAGTCTGCACCACTAATTGAACCTGAAATAAATCTGATATTATTGTATCCAGCGCTATGCAAATATGACCTACAGTCTTCCAATGCACTTGTATGATCGTGACCACTGTTATAAATGCCACAGAGCGTAATTGCAATAGGATTAATTGATTCTACTCTCCACTCATCCTTGCGATTCGAATCATTGGTATAGGTATACTGCATAAGATCTGTTCCGTCCGCATTCCCATTTGTATGGACAGATAATGCCCGGTTATTCGTAACCCCAGATTTTGCCGTCAAAATATAAGCACCACTGTCCGCTTTTGTAATACGCCATCTCATATACGGTGCATCCGCTACATAAGCGTATTGCTTAATGGCAGCGCCGTCCCAAGATTGGTAGTCCGGCTCCACGCCTGCATACAGCTGACTGTGGACAGCCTGGATCGTATAATATCCATCCTCCTGCAGTTGGATTTTCCATCGGCTCTGAGCGCCTCCGTGAAAGCTCCATTGATGGATAATCGCCCCGGGCTCGTAGGATATGGCGTCAACATCCATATACCTTCCGGTTTCCGCATTTTTTAAATAATACGTTCCGTTTGCGATTTCCGTTACATTGAGCGTATAGCTGATAGATTTACCATGTTTGCTGCCTGTAATTGTCACACTTCCCGGGCTGACCCCCGTGACCGTCCCGGTGCTGCTGTCGACTGAAGCAATTCCGGAATTACTTGAAGTCCAGTATAAAGTTTGACTAATATCATTGACCGCATATGCCGCGGCAGCAAAGGACAGCTGGGACATTGTCTTGGTCTGCTCCGGCGCGATCCATTTGGTTTGATGCACCGATAAGCAATATCCGGTGGAGGAATTATACAATAACACGCCGGGCTCTATTGACGTCACCGGTTCTAAGATCCAGGTCTGGCTTAAAGCTCTGGAATAGGTCTGCACATTGACATTGACCACGTTATTGGAGGGCGTTTCCAGGGAAAGCGCCAAATCGTTGTTTTTCAAATAGTAGACACCCAAATCATTTGAAATCGTCCATCTGGCATAGGATGGAACTCCGGCGAATGAATCATTTGTACTGATATAATATATATCTGCATTTGATTTCGTTACATCAAGCCCCATATCCAGCTTATGCATAGGACGGATACTGTAATACCCATCGTCTAAGTACTTGATCTTCCATTGCTGGCAAAGAACTCTCGGCATTGTGAGGTCTAATACGTTCTGGCTTACATTTGTATAATTCAGCATTTTTCCGGACGCCGCATATAAGTACATTCCGCTGAAATTGTTTTTTATATAATAAACGCCATCCGCAATTCTCACATAAATCGTATAAGAAGCGCTGCGGGAGATCCCTGCGCTGTCCGTAAACGCCGCACGAATCACTGCTTTTCCCGCTTTCACCCCTGTCACGCGTCCGGTAGTGCTGACCGTCGCCACGTTAGTACTGTCTGATGTCCATGTCACAGCCGCGCCGCTGGGTCTTGTCACTGCAGTCAGCTGCAGGTTCCCGCCCTCTAATACGGATGTGGCAGCGCCCGTAACCGTGATGGTCGGCGTATATTCCATCACCGCATACGGCAGATATGCCGCCGTTGCAAAACCGGTTGCAATAAAGGTTTTTTCATTGGCAAGCGTTGTTTCGTCCGGATTCTTCAGCATAAATCCCTTATTCGCGTTATACGTGCCATTCTTCCAGCCCTTAACGAGCTGTGTGATATTAAATGAGACAAATTGATTTGCCGGTACCGAGACCGTATCCAGCGCCGGTCCGTAGGAATTCGGAGATACGGTATTCCAGGTGGCATTTGCTTCTGTCCAGGAATTTCCGTTGAATACATACGCGGTAATATTTTTTGCCGCGCTTCCCGTGGCTTCTTTTACATAATATCTGACGCTGCTGATCTGATCTGCCGTGATAGATTGATATTCCGCGTGTCCCACCAGTCCCGGCAGCTTCACCAGAATCCGTCCCGCTCCGCGGTAATCGCTATAGTACCCCGCATGATCATAGGTCCATGTGCCGGCCTTTGCATCCGGCGTCTTTTGAAATACCGTTGCGTCTTCAATATAGCTGCTGTTTGCAGAGGACCTGATTGTAATCGTCGGATCAATTACTACGGGATACGCTGTCCGCGCATCCTGCAAAAACGCATCCGGCACCTCTATCGTCAATCTGTATTCCTGTCTCTCTTTTATACACGTAACTGTCGTTGTTCCCAATTCAAATGTATGATTTACATCGTAAGCAATGATCTGTCCCAATTCAAATCGAATTTCCGAATCCGCGTGCTCCGCCGCATAATACAGACCGTCTGTTTCATATACGCACAGGCCGTGCGTCTGCAAAATAAATTCAAATTGATTCTGCCCCGTATAGGTATTCAGAATAATATCTTCTTTTACCCCGGAAAGAGTCGGCGTATACCGCAGCTCTGTCCCGGTTCCGTACAGCTGCCGGTACACAACGCTTTTTTCTGTCGCCGCCGTACTGACTGTATTCACTTTCGCTTTGGATACGGCCTCTGCGCTGCGCAGCGTAATCTGCAGGCCGCCGTATGACAGCGTAATGCCTTCCGCCGGATTCTTCGCCGCGCTTAGGGAAATATCACTCGATACGGTCTTATACGCATTTAAGGCCTGATTCTCCGTAAGCGCAATATTCTTTTCTCTTATCCTGCCGTCCCGGTCAATATATTTTACATTCTCTTCAAACAAATAAATCGTATTGCTTCCGTCTTCGTTTTGAAATACGTAGCTAAATAATGTTTCAAGCTCAGGCCTGCGCTTTACATGCTTCTCCGCCTGAAAGACGGCGTGATACATATGCGCAGGCACTTCCCCGATCTGCCTGTATATCATGATGGATTCCTTTCTAATGCGTCCGACTGATCTGAATTACTTGATTTATATAATATGGAACTTTTTCCATGTTGTCAACAAGCATTTCGTGCATCCGGCAGAAAATAAAAAAACTTGACACCCGCTCCAATCAGGCGGATGTTTGACAGTTAAACAAATAAAAAAATTTTTTGAGAAACAAAAAAACAGAAAAAGACATGCAAAGATCTACCCCATTCAACTAAGGCTTCATCGATTGCATCTCCGATCTGGACATTTCGGGTAAAGCGCAGCGCCGCCTCTGCCCGCACCTGCCGCCGCGTAGGGCGGAGTTCGGAGCACAAGCGCTCCGGCCAAACTGAATCGCCAGCGGCAAAAAACGATTTTCAGATATCGTGATCAGAAAAAAAGTGCTGCGGAATCTGATGCGGGTCATGCGCGAGGCGGTCAGCGCTCCTGATATTCCTTCCGCATAATAACCGCATTTTCCCCATTTCCGTAATAGCGCCTGCGTACATAAATTTCCCGGAAACCCAGCTTCTCATACAGCGCCCGCGCTGCGCAGTTGGACGCACGGACCTCCAAAAAGGCTGACACAATATCATAGTCCACCCATTCCGCTTCCATCATCCGCAGCATGCGTTCCGCAAGTCCTTTTCTTCGATACGCCGGAGATACGGCAACCCGCATGATTTCAATCTCATCAATAATCAAATGGAATCCGGCATAACCCGCGATCTGCTCTGCTTCCGTTTCGGAAGCCACGGCAAGGATATAAAACGCATTTTTATTCTCCAGCTCGGCAGCCAGGCCGGCGCCGGACCAGGGCTCTGAGAAGCATTCCTTTTCCAGTGCTGCAATCTGCGGCAGTCTGCCGAAAGAAAGCTGTTCAAAGCGAATGTCCATGGGCTTCCTCCTTCAGCCGTTCTGCCTGAGACTTTCGGAGATAAGATACCTCTAACGAAAAAGCATCATATACGCCTTCCGCACCGTTCTTCTGCGCTGTACGGAACGCCTGCTCCGCTAAAACGCCTGCTGAGGAGGCACGGCCCAACAGCAGCTCCGACGGTACCTCTTGATACTGTCCGTCCAGCATTTTACAAAAGATTTCCCGATTGGCAGGCACCCCGTCACCGCAGAAAACAACCGGCTCCTCCGGGTACTGCCTTTTCAGATATAAGCAAAGCTCCGCAGCAGATACCGCCATATAATCGGAAATCCGCAGGCCGTCCCGATAGATCCCGCAATATACCTGAGCATTCCTGGCATCGATCACCGCACAGGTCAGTCCGCGCCCTCCGGCGCAGTGTGCCAGCGCATCCAATGTATTGATCCCGACTACCGGAATCTGCCGTGCAAAGGCAATTGCTTTTGCGGCTGCAACGCCGATGCGAAGACCGGTAAACGATCCCGGACCGTTTACAGCGGCAATCAGATCCACCTCCGGCAGGGCCGTGCCGCTGTAAGAAAACAGCATCTGAATGGCGGGCATTAATTTTACGGAATGCGTCCTGTTATCACGCACCGCAAATTCACAGAGTACCATTCCGTCCCTGATCAGCGCGGTCTGCGCAGTCTGGCAGGAAGAATCAATGGATAATATCAGCATGGGCTTTTCATCCTTTCCGCTATCAGTTTTCCCGTCTCACAGACGATCCGGATGTCCCGTTCTTCCGGCGACAGATCATCTCTGCGAGTGATACTGACAATAATCGCCGCTTCCGATAAAAGCACAGGAATCCGCGAGGCCCATTCAACGACCAAAATGCCCCCGCCTGCCGCATTCTCCTCAAATACGATTTCCATCAATTCTTCTTAAGAAGACAGGCGGTACACATCAAAATGGTACAGCGGCACACGGCCCGTATGGTATTCATTTACGATGGTAAAGGTCGGGCTTGTAATATAGTCGCTGATTTGCAGCGACTTTGCGATACCAAATGTAAAATGCGTTTTTCCTGCGCCTAAGTCGCCGTCAAGCGCAACAAGATCGCCTCTATTTAATTGTATGCCCAGCAAAGCGCCGATGCGCTCCGTTTCCGCTGCGCTGCTGCTGTGATACTGGAAGGTTTGCTTCATGCCAATCGACTCTCCGTCCGGGTTCATCATCCAGGTATATGGTGTACGGCTTTCATTGCATAGAAAAAAACTCCCGAAGGCGCTGCCTCGAGAGTTCTGTACGAATGCGGTTATCTCTTTGAGAATTGCGGAGCTCTTCTGGCCTTTTTGAGACCGTATTTCTTTCTTTCCTTCATTCTCGGGTCTCTTGTCAGGAATCCGGCCTGCTTCAAAACAGGACGCAGGGACTCATCATACTCCAGCAAAGCTCTGGACAGTCCGTGGCGAATCGCGCCGGCCTGTCCGGTAAATCCGCCGCCGGTGACCTTACAGACCAAATCGAATTTGCCCTCGGTCTTTGTGATTGCGAACGGCTGACGGACAATCAGCTTTAATGTCTCCAAACCAAAATATTCATCTATCGTTCTGTCGTTCACGGTAATGTTTCCCGTACCCGGAACAATCTTTACTCTGGCAACGGATTTCTTTCTTCTGCCTGTTCCAAAAAATTGATCTGCCATAATATTCATACTCCTCCTTCCGCTTCAATTAAAACGTATACACTTCAGGCTGCTGCGCCTGATTCTTGTGTGTCGGTCCCGCATATACTTTTAATTTTTTGAGCATCGCGCGTCCGAGTGCGTTTTTGGGGAGCATGCCCTTTACGGCATATTTTACCGCATAGGTGGGATGCTTTTTCATCATATCTTTAAATGTAACTTCCTTCAAGCCCCCTGGATATCCCGTATGATGCCGGTACACCTTCGCATTGTATTTATTTCCGGTTACAACGACTTTATCGGCGTTTACGACAATCACAAAATCTCCGGTGTCCAGATTCGGCGTGTAAGTCGGCTTATGCTTTCCCATCAAAACTTTTGCAATTTCAGTTGACAGTCTGCCGAGCGTCTTTCCTTCTGCATCGATCAGATACCATTTTTTGTTTGCCGGGTCAACTGAAGCTGCATTGGCAACATATGTCTTCATCGCGTATAATAACCTCCTGCAAATAATTCATTTCACTGGTTTATCCATCCTGTTTCGGATAACGTTGGACATCATAATATATTCAAGAATACTTGTCAAGGCGGAAACAGCTAAAATTTTAAATATATCTCTTTTTCTCTTTTTTTCTCTCTATTTTTCTTTTAATCTCTTGATATCTCACTTTTCATTTCAACTTTTTATATGATATACTAAACAAAATTGATTTAGGAGGTTTCTCATGTATCGAATTGGAATTGATTTAGGCGGCACAAATATTGCAATCGGACTGGTCACAGATGACGGCGTTCTGATCAGGAAAGACAGTATACCCACAAACGTCCGGCAGACCGGAGAGGCGCTGGCAGAAGATATGGCTGAATTTACCGCCCGTTTTTTAGAGGCGCAGCACATCGGACAGGAAGCGGTTCGCTCGATCGGCATCGGCTGTCCCGGCGTGTCAGATAATGAGAAGGGGTTGCTGCTGCTGACAGTCAATCTTCCTTTTAAAAATACGAATATCCGCGAAATCTTTCTGCGCCGCTTTCCGCAGCCGGTTCAGCTGGCCAATGACGCAAACTGCGCCGCCCTGGCAGAGGTGCGGGCAGGCGCCGCAAAAGGGTATCAGACATCCATCACCATCACGCTGGGCACAGGCGTAGGCGGAGGGATCATTATCGATGGTAAAATTTATACCGGCTTTAACTTTGCGGCAGGCGAATTGGGGCATATGGTAATCCATACAGGCGGAGAGCTGTGCGGCTGCGGAAGGAAAGGCTGTCTCGAAGCATACGCCTCGGCGACTGCGCTGATCAGAGAAACGAAAAAAGCTGCCCAGCGCCATCCGGAATCCCTGATTCATCAGCTTTGTGAAGGAGATCTTAACAAAATCAACGCCAAGACCGCGTTTGACGCAAAACGTGCCGGAGACCCGACGGGGATACAGCTTGTAGAAAACTTTACGATTGATCTGGCAGAGGGGCTGATCAGCTACATCAATATATTTCAGCCTGAAATCATTTTGATCGGCGGCGGAATTTCAAAGGAAGGCGAATATTTACTGGCGCCTCTGCGGGAATATGTGTTCCGCTACGCATACGGAAACGACTTTCTGCCCCGCACCCGGATTGAGAAGGCCGTGCTCGGCAATGATGCAGGCATTATCGGCGCTGCTATGCTGTAATACCATATTTGTGCTGCGGAACCGGAGGTTGACAGGCCGTGATAAAGAACGTAAGGCTGACAGTTGCATATGATGGAACAGCCTATGCAGGCTGGCAGATTCAAAAACAGCAGCCGACAATACAGGGAATCCTGCAGCAGGCGCTGCACCAGCTTCTGCGGGAAGAAATTTCACTGATCGGCTGCAGCAGAACCGACGCAGGCGTCCACGCCCTGAATTATACGGCAAACTTTTTCACAGAGACCAGTATTCCGGCAGAAAAGATTGCTGCTGCCGTCAATCCTCTGCTCCCGCGGGATATCGCGGTAAAAAATTCTGCAGAAGCAGAGCCTTCCTTTCACGCAACCCATTCTTCCACCGGTAAAACATATCGGTATTATTTTTACTATGCAAGGACGGCTTCCCCGTTCTGGGAAAACCGCGCATGGCATGTGAAGCAGCCTCTTGATTTTGCGGCCATGACACAGGCTGCCCGCTTTTTCATCGGTGAACATGCCTTTGATGCATTCCGCGCGGTGGGCGGATACGCCAAAAACACAGTCCGCCGGGTTACGCATTCCGAAGTCACGCAAAATATTGCTTTCATGGCAGAAGACGCGCCGGCCTTTTGCTATGAGATCAGCGGCAACGGATTTTTATATAACATGGTACGAATCATTACCGGTACAATTGTATACGCAGGCCTGAAAAAGATCCCGCCCGACGGGATTCCGGAAATTCTGCGGGCCAAAAAACGCGCAAAAGCAGGAATTACCGCTCCGGCCTGCGGGCTGTATCTGGTCCGTTCTTTTTACGAAAAATCGCAATGTCCACACTGCCCATAATATGCAGAAAATATTTGGTGCAAAAAATAAATGTCAGACAGGATATCAGATTATCTGAAAATTGATATAAGACCGTTGCCGCACTATGAAGCGGAATCAGTCCGAAAAGGAATCCCAGCAGGTATGTGTAAGCAGTCCGAAAAACGGCCAGGCCTATGATCAGCAACAGGATTTTCAGAACCTTTCCCCTGGATATCAAAGACGAAAAGGTAAGCGCCTTTGGTCCCCACAAGCCTGTTACCGCTACTGCATAAACCGCAAAATACAAGATGATCGCAGCAAAAATGCCCGGAAAAATAAAAAACAGAAGGCCGCAGAACACCACGCAATACATCATCAGACAGGTGACAAGCGCTTTTGGAAATAAGCGTACAGATTCGTCGAACACATCAAAAAGCTGATAGGGAATCTGCTGATGGCTGTAATATGTGATTTTGATCACCGCAAGCTGAAGCACCACGGCTAAAAGGGACAAAACAAAAGAAACGGCTCTGTAATAAAAATACCTGGTCAGCTGTGACAGCTGCAGATCTGTCAGCGTCCCTTCATTCTCCAGCAGCGCGCTAAAAGATTCCGCTTCCCCCAATATTGCGTTCAGATCCTTTACCTCAAATGAAGGATCAATTAAAAACACCTGGACCAGAGACAGCGGCAGAATAACCAGCAGACACAGCAGCAATATGGATTTGATATGATTTTTATACGTCAGGAATGTATCCTTTCCGATGTCCCTGAGGGAAAAAGGTTCGCTGCCGCTGTTCATGATTTTTTCCTTTTACTCCGCTTCTTTCTACTCCTGTAGCCGTAGCCCTCCTCCGGCTCCTTTTTGCCGTGCCGTTTTTCCCAAAAGTCGACGGAACACAGAATATAGAGCCAGGACAAAAACAAACCAATCAGCGCGATAACGCTGTATATCAAGATCATGAATAAAAAGCTCATATAATATTGTCCGGCGGTTTTATCGTACTGACTGACAAAATTCTGGTTCAGTACATTCTGCACAAAGGCCTTAGCGGTTTTTTCAAAAATATTCAGCCCTTCATATCCTTCCGCTGAAAATTCTCCGGCATAAACAATTAAAATATCCGCGAAAAATGCAATCACCACGGCAGTAATGCAGGCCAGCGCGATAAAAAGCAAATTGATCCCCCGCCGATCCTTTTTATCAATAAAATATAAATAAAACGCATACGCGCCCACACCGGTCAGCAAAAATAAAAATGCGGTTAAAACAGAAAACAGCGCGTGTACCGCCACAAAAAAAACACTGCCAAGCAGCGCACCCAAAAATGAAAAAAGAAACACCCTGCCATATTTCTTTTTTACCGGCGGCTGTGCCTCTGCCAATCTGGAAACATCGACCAAATAATCACAACTCCTCAATACATTGATCTATAATACCGTTCACTTCTTCTTCTACTTCATAAATTTCTTTTCCGCTGGCCAGCACCAATTCACTGAATAAAATGTTTTTAGCGGTGGTCAAAAGCTTTTTTTCACCCGTAGACAGACTGCGGTCCCTTTCGCGCATGCGGAGAGACTTGTACACCTCCGCAGCTTCATAGATATTTCCGCTACGCAATTTATCCAGACTTTCACGATACCGTTTATTCCAGTTCTGACTTGCAGCGGCACATGGACATTTCAAATGCCGAAAGACCTCCCCTACCTCTGTTTCCGCCATAACAGGCCGAATGCCGAGGTCGCCGGCATTGTCTACAGGTACCTTCAGCTGTAGGTTGCTGTGGGATAATTTCAGGTTGTAATAACGCCGCGATTCACCCAATACCTCTTTTTCCTCAATAGAATCTATAATGCCCGCGCCATGCAGCGGATACACGATCCTATCTCCTACACCGTATTCCATAGTAAAGCTCCCACCTGTAAACAGCAAAATAAATGTAAACAGCAAAATAAAAACTGTACTTCATTACTTATTTATTATATACTTCTCTCTGTAAAAAGACAAGAGTCAAATCACAAGGAGAGATTTTCACTATGTACTACAATCTGGAAAGAATGAAAACACTGTTCACCGCCGCTTTCGGACCTTCTGATGAAAAGATCCGTTTTTTTGCCGCGCCGGGCAGAACAAATTTGATCGGAGAGCATATTGATTACTGCGGCGGTTTTGTCTTTCCCGCCGCGCTGACGCTTGACACGCTGCTGGCAATCCGTCCGAACCGCAGCCGTCAGCTGCGTATGACTGCTACGGATCTTGACGAAATTTATACAGCGGATTTAGACGATCTTGAAAAAGCACGCGGCCTGAAATGGGGAAATTATCAGGCAGGCGTTGCAAAAGAATTAATGGCCATGGGATATGTGCTTACCGGTGCAGATTTGTTATTTTACGGGACAATCCCCTATGGATCCGGACTTTCCTCCTCTGCCTCCATTGAGCTTGCCACAGGACTTGCGTTATCCGCTCTGGCAGAAAACAGTATGCAGCGCGGTATTGACCCGATGCATCTGGCGCTGGCGGGTCAGCGTGCGGAAAACCAATTCTGCGGGGTCAAGTGCGGTATTATGGATCAATTTGCATCTGCCATGGGAAAGCAGAATCATGCGATTCTGCTGGACTGCGC
>USLW01000016.1 GCA_900555605.1 uncultured Clostridium sp.
CCTACTCACTTACTTTACGGAACATAATTGCAAATATAAAAATAAGATAGGAACAACACAGTAGTAGTGACTTGTTTTTAACAGTGGTTACCTAAAAAATATAAAAGTCACTACATATATTATTTCCTAAAAAACAACAGTAAAAAATTATATAATTACTATATTTGTAAACAGTAAATTAAAAGGAGGACATAAACCATGTATATATCAAAAGTTTCATTAGTAAACTACCGTAATTTTGAAAATTCTTTTTTTCTCTTGCATAATATCGACCACCATGCCTTATGTTCCGCAAAGCGGCCCTCAAAACGCCGCCGCCTTTCTGCGTGGAATTTATTGTATCATATTATTTGAAATAATCAAGCAAAAAGGAAACAACGGAGGCCTTTTCCGCGGCGTTGTTTTTTTGCGGCGGCAGAAGTTCATGATTGATTTAGCCGCTGTAGCTGTGTTTTCCCTCCACAACGCGGCGAATTACCCCGCATGCGATCCTCCTTCCGGAATTGCCGCCGGGATCCGTTTTAAAATCATCGGGATATTCATGCACAACGACAGACCGGCCGATCACATCGGATACGCGGAACTTTTTCGTGTAAAAGGTCATACGCGCCCGCCCGTCGCTCGGCATCAGCGCCGGCAGGTCCCCGGCGTGAAAGCCATGCTTTTCATGCTCTGGATTATAATGAGGACCGGCGGATGCAAAGGGCTCCGGCGTCTCATCCCGGCAAATCCCTTTTTCGTGTATATGAAAACCGTGAAACCGGTCGCTCAATCTTTTGATATCTACATCAACTCTGGTAAATCCGTCGCTGCCATCCGAAAATCGCACCACACCTGTAACATGCGGCGCGATTCCGGCGCCGAAAATATATGCAACTGCCTGTTCCATAGAAACCTCCTTCATAACAAATGATTGATGTTATATGTTATGTGAACGGAGGTTTTGAGGTTCCCCTTTCTGCAGATCTTTTCTTTCCCGCTTTTCCGGGCTGCCTCTCATAGAGCCGCCGGCCGCGTCAGCGCTTCCCACCCGCAGTGCGCTGCGCAATGGTCCTTGCTACATGAACACCGCTGGCGGCAGCCTGTGACAGGCCGCGGGTTACACCCGCCCCATCTCCGCAGGCAAAGAGATTCGCGTGCTGCGTTTCCAGCTGATTCGACAGCTCTATCCGGGCACTGTAGAATTTCACCTCTACACCGTACAGCAGCGTATCGTAGTTTGCGGTTCCGGGCGCAACTTTGTCCAGCGCATAAATCATTTCAATAATATTATCCAAATGCCGCTTCGGCAGCGCAAGACTCAAATCCCCCGGCGTCGCATTTAACGTCGGCTTTGTAAAGCTCTTACTCATACGATGCTCATTCGTCCGGACGCCCTTTACCAGATCTCCAAACCGCTGTACGAGAACGCCGCCGCCCAGCATATTGGACAAAGACGCAATTCTTTTTCCGTATTGATACGGCTCGTTGAAGGGCTGGGTAAAACGGTTGCTTACCAGCAAAGCAAAATTCGTATTATTGCTGCGCAGTTCCGGCGCACTGTAGCTATGGCCGTTTACCGTAATGCAGCCCTCTACATTTTCCGTAACAACATGTCCGTACGGATTCATGCAGAAAGTCCGAACACTGTCGCCGTAGCGTTTTGTCCGGTATACCAGCTTTGCTTCATAAACAACATCCGTAATATGTTCAAAAACCGTAGCAGGCAGCTCCACGCGCACCCCGATATCCACCTGATTGTTGATCAGCTTGATGCCGAGCCGTTTGCATTCTCCGGAAAACCATTCCGCGCCGGACCTGCCCGGTGCTGCTATCAGATAGGTGCAGGACAGGGGCGCTCCTCCGGACACCGCAATTTCATAAGTGCCGTCTGTCCGGCGTGCAATCGCCTCTACGGAGGTATTGCACAGGATCTCTGCTTTACTGCTTAAATAGGTGCAGATATTGCCGAGAATCTGCAGGTTTCGCTCCGTCCCTAAATGTTTTACCGCAGCCTTCAGCAAATGCAGATCATACTGAAGCGCCTTCTTCTCCAGCTCCATGGCTTCCGGAGAAAAGGTTGAGAAACGCTCCTCCGTAGCACCGAAAGACAAATTCACGCCGTCTACGTACTCGATCAGGTCCATCACCTGCTGATCCGGGATATAATCGTGGAGCCATCCGCCGAATTCCGTCGTAAAATTAAACTTGCCGTCGGAAAACGCCCCTGCACCTCCGAATCCGTTCATGATGCAGCAATGCCTGCAGTTAATACAATTTTTTACTTGATTGGCCACAATGGGGCAGACACGCTTTTCCAGCGGGTTCCCCTGCTCCAAAATTGCCACCTTCAGTTCTGGCCGCAGCACACTCAATTCATATGCCGCAAAAATCCCGGCAGTCCCGGCGCCGATTACAATGACATCATAATGCTTCATCTCAAATCATTCCTTTAGGTAAAATGCGACCCGTTCCCGGAGATCGGGATATGCCTGTTTCATTTTTTCGGAGAACATGGCGTTTTGAATATCCCCCGTGGCCATCTTCTCATGCGCGATTAGTGCCATTGTCGCCTCATACAGATTTTTGAATTCCGGATTCCGCTGTGCTTCACAGATAAAAGACTGCCGCGGAGAGTTGATATCTTCTCCGCTGATCTGAAACAGACCGTTTTCATCACAAAGACGGCGGACACGGCGCAGCTGTTCTATGGTATTTCTTGACGGCATATATGTAACCGCATTGAACTGAAGAGCCTTTAATACGGAGAAAAGCTCGTCTATATAGTCATCTTCAAATTTCTGCGCCTTTTTATCGCCGGTGACGGAATTTCCCACGTCTCCTAAATATGCATATGCAGAAATCGCGCCGATCTCCCGGGCAAGACCAATGACATCCCTTACATCGGGACACTCATCGGCAGCATCAATATAGAACTTTTCAACCAAATTACTTTTCAGCGCGCCCAAAAGATCATATTCATATACTTCATTATTTTCATCCGACAGGTACCCTCTGATCTTCTCGCTGACCGAAATCTTCATATCGTCCAGCAGAAAAGCTACCACCTGAGGCCCCTTGCCCAAACGCTCTACAATTTTCTTAGAAAGTGCGTACAGCAGATGCCGCTCTGTAATACTGCCGCCTTCATGACACATTGAGAGCGGTACCACATCCCGGTCAAAATCCATAGAAATCCCATAGGCTTCCGTTAATTGATTGATGCGGGCGACCATGGCGCGATTTCTGGCATTTCTTTTTTCAGAGTACGGCTTAAAGAAGGCAATGACACGCTCAATATTCTGATGGGGAACCCCGTGCAGCGCCATATATGCAATGCCGGTCTGATCCGGATTATTGATTCTCCTGTCCTTCAGAACGGTGCAGGACATGCGCGCGCGGCATTCCGTACCGATGGTAGTCATCATATTTAAAATTTCACCGGCTTCAATAAACTCCCGGGCGCCGCTCAAAGAATCATGGTCCATAATCCCCGCGGTCTTCAAGCCTGCCTGGTAAGCCATCCAGACTGCCTTTGTCGGTGAATAGGGAGAAAAGGAATATGTAGTATGAATATGGTTATTCACATCGTTTCCCTGTTTTGCCGGAGGAAGCAGCCCCGTATCAATCATTTTTTTCAGCTGTCTCAGTGCTTCGAGGCGAACCGCCCTCTCTTCATGGTTCAATTCTGCGATATACGTCTGTACATCCTTCATTTCAATCCTCATCCTCCTGATTATATTTATAATACGCTTTACAGCAGCGTCAGCTGTTGCACCGGTTTATCCGCATTTTTCATAAAGCTGCCTGCCACCGGAATCGTTTTGGTTCTGTATACGGCAGGGTCGGCAAAACCTGCCTCCGCTACCTTTTTCATATATTTCAGCTTACAGCCCTTTTTGCATTTCAATACCTGTACGCCCTGGGAGCTTTTCGTCGTTTTGGTGGGAATCTGATCCGTGGCTACCACCAGAATTCTGTCATTGGTGCTGCTGACGGCCAGTTCTGTCTCGCCGTTGATATACAAAACATCCACCAGCGGCGATATGTCGGAATAGGCGCTGACCAATTTCTTCCGGTTTGTTTTTGTCGCGTAAGACTGCAGCGGGATACGGGCAATCTTGCCGTTTTCAAAGGCAAACAGCAAATGGCCCGCATAATTGTCTGTTACTACAAAATACACGATCCGTTCCTCCGGATCCAAGCCAAGCAGATTCGGCAGATAATCGCCTAAACTGCTGGCCTTGCACTCATTGAGCTCATACAGCCGCATTTTATATACAACGGATTTGCTGGAGATAAATAAAATCTCGGACTTATTATGCCAGTCCGCCTCCTGCGCGATGCGGTCGCCGTCCTTGAGCTTCTGTTCCGGAGAGCTGCGCAGAGAGGTCAGGGGAATCTTTTTAAAATAGCATTCTTTTGTTAAATAAACTTTGAGATTGTAGTCGTCGATCATCTCATCCTGGGTAACCACCACCACCTCATCCTCGTGGATAATATCCGTCTTCCGCGGCTGACCGTACTTCTTTTCCACCGCATGTAGCTGACTTTTGATCAGCTCCCGGATACGGGCTTCTTTCCCCAGCATATCCTGCAGATCCGCAATCTCCTCTTTCAGCTTTCCAATTTCGCCGACCTTATTCAGAATATATTCTTTATTCAGATTGCGCAGTTTGATTTCCGCCACAAAATTTGCCTGAACTTCGTCAATGCCAAAGCCCCACATCAGGTTCGGGATCACCAGCTCATCCCGCTCCGTTTCCCGGATGATCCGGATGGCTTTGTCAATATCAAGCAGTATTTTCTCCAGACCCTGCAGTAAATGCAGCCGCTCCTGCTTGGCCCTGATATCATACGCCAGCTGCCGGCGGATACAGGAAATGCGGAAAGAAAGCCACTCCCGCATAAGCCCTCTGACGCCTAATACGACAGGACGGCCTTTGATCAGCACATTGAAATTGCAGGCAAAGCCTTCCTGCAGCGGAGTAAACTGAAACAGTTTATTCATCAGTGCATCCGCATCAATATTTTTTTTGACGTCAATGGTAATCTTAAGTCCCTTCAGATCCGTTTCGTCCCGGACATCTACGATATCCTTTACCTTCCCCGCCTTTACCAGCTTCACGATATCATCCATAATTGCTTCCGACGTGGTGGTATACGGAATTTCATATACTTCAATACAGTTATTCTTTTTATCATACCGGTATTTAGAACGGATCCTGACGCTGCCCCGCCCGTTTTCCATAATATTCGTCATCACCTGACGGGTATATATGACAATTCCGCCGGTGGAAAAGTCCGGTGCCTGAATATACTCCAGCAGATTTACCTCAGGGTCGTCAATATAAGCACAGGCCGCGCGGCACACCTCACTCAGATTAAAGCTGCAGATATTGGTGGCCATCCCCACCGCTACGCCCTGGTTGGAATTCACCAGGATTGTAGGAAAAGTCACGGGAAAAAGTGTCGGCTCCTTCATTGTGCCGTCGTAATTGTCTACAAAATCCACAGTGTCCTTATCCAGATCGCGGAACAGCTCCTCGCTGATCTTTTCAAGCTTTACCTCCGTATATCTCGGTGCGGCGGACTGCATATCCCGCGAATACTGCTTTCCGAAGCTTCCTTTAGAATCCACATACGGATGCAGCAGGGCCTGATTTCCCCGGGTCATACGCACCATCGTCTCGTATATCGCCTGATCACCGTGAGGATTTAATTTCATCGTTTCTCCCACGACATTGGCAGATTTCGTCCGCGGGCCTGTGAGCAGCCCTTTTTTGTACATCGTATACAGCAGCTTTCTGTGGGACGGCTTAAAGCCGTCAATTTCCGGAATGGCTCTGGAAATAATCACGCTCATTGCATACGGCATATAATTTTCTTCCAGCGTTTCCGTGATATTCTGCTCTCTGAACAGCTGCTTATCCATAGTTCCTCCCTTTTATAATCAGCGACCACATCCTGCAGTCACATAATATCAAGCTCGTCCAAATATAAATGTCCTTTTTCCGCAATCTGTCTTTTTCGCTCATCCAATGCGTCGCCCAGCAGCATTTCAAAATAATAGGCAGTCCGCTCCGCCTCCTCGGGCATCACCTTGATCAGCCGTCTTGTTTCGGGGTTCATCGTTGTTTCCCACATCATCTGCGGCTCATTCTCACCTAAACCTTTTGAACGCTGAATCGTATATTTACCGGTCAGCCCGGAAAGAACCTGGGCCTTTTCTTTTTCATCATAAGCAAAATACGTTTTATTCTTACAGGTAATTTCAAAAAGCGGGGTTTCGGCAATATAGACCTTCCCTTCCCGGATCAGCGTGGGAATCAGCCTGTAAATCATGGCTAATATCAGCGTCCGGATCTGAAAGCCGTCCACATCCGCATCCGTACAGATAATAATCTTATTCCAGCGAAGCCCGTTGAGATCAAACATGGTCAGGTCCTTTGTATGTTTGGATTTTACCTCCACGCCGCAGCCTAAAACCTTCAGCAGGTTTACGATGATTTCGCTCTCAAAGATTTTGTTGTAATCCGATTTCAGGCAATTTAATATCTTTCCGCGCACAGGCATAATGGCCTGAAAATCGCTGTCTCTTCCCAATTTAACCGATCCTAAAGCAGAATCACCCTCCACAATATAGAGCTCTCTCCGATTCACATCCCGTGTACGGCAGTCTACAAACTTTTTGACCCGGTTGGAAATGTCGATGTTTCCGGAAAGCTTTTTTTTAATATTGATCCGCTGTTTTTCCGCAGATTCACGGCTGCGCTTATTTACAAGCACCTGCTCCATGATCCGGTCGGCTTCCAGCTTATTTTCTATAAAATAGACCTCCAGCTTTTCCTTAATAAACTCTGTCATGGCCTCTTGAATAAATTTATTATTAATAGCCTTTTTGGTCTGATTCTCATAGCTGGTCATGGTGGAAAAGGAGTTTGTCACCAGAATCAGGCTGTCCTGAACATCCACAAAGGTAATCTTTGCTTCCTCTTTATTATACTTTCCCTGGGCCTTGATATATTTGTCGATTTCACTCACAAATGCGCTCCGCACGGCCTTATCCGGAGAACCGCCGTTTTCAAGATAGCTGGAATTATGATAATATTCAATCAAATTCGTCTGATTATTAAAGCAGAACGCAATTTGCATCTTGACCTTATACTCGGGCTTATCCGCCCGATCCCTTCCCTTTGTCGCAGTTTCATAATACTGGACGCCGGTAATGCCCTTTTCTTCGTCGATCTCGCGGACATAATCGGTAATACCATTTTCATACAAAAACGTAAAGCGCTGATCGGAAGCCTCGTCATATAACTGAAACCGCAGTCCCGCATTGACGACAGCCTGCTTCTTCAAGACTGTTGTAAAAAACTCCAACGGGATATTGATATCCGTAAAAACCTCCAGGTCCGGTTTCCAGCGCTGCTGTGTGCCGGACTGCTTATATTGGCAGGGTTCCTTCTTCAATCCCCCGATATTATAGCCTTTTTCAAAATGAAGATCATACCGGTAGCCGTCCTTGAACACGGTTACGTCCATATATTCCGAGCTGTACTGCGTAGCACAGCTGCCCAAACCGTTCAAGCCGAGGCTGTATTCATAATTTTCACCCGTGTTATTCTGATATTTGCCGCCGGCATACAGCTCACAGTATACGAGCTCCCAGTTGAAGCGCTGTTCCTTTTCATTAAAATCTACGGGACAGCCCCGCCCGTAATCACGAATCATGATAGACTGATCTTTATAGCGTGTAACCTCGATGACCTTACCGTAGCCTTCCCTGGCTTCGTCGATTGAATTGGCCAGTATCTCGATAAAGGTATGCTCACAGCCTTCTAATCCGTCCGAACCGAGAATGGCAGCAGGACGGAGCCTGACGCGGTCAGGCCCCTTCAATGCGGAAATACTCTCGTTATTATATCCTTTTGTTGCCATATAATCTTTCCTTTTCTTACGTAAAATCACAGCCGCGCAAGGCCCTGCGCGGCTGCACAAGCCGTTTAATTCAGCATGTTTTGTCCGCCTGTAACAGGCACTGCCTGGCCCGTCTCATAGGCCTGCTCTACAATGTAGAAAATCGCTCTTGCTACATCGATAATTTCACAGCCTCTGTTCATAGGCACCTTAGATTCATAGAATTTGCGTACATCCTCGATGCAGGTGGCGCCGGGCACCTTGCCTGCCTTAAAATATTGAACAAACAGGCCTTTCTCCGGATCAGACCATAATGGACCGCTCAGAAGATTTCCCGGACAGATGGCGTTCACCTTGATATTATAAGGCACCAGCTCCAGCGCAAAGCTCTGGGTCAGGCCGATTCCGCCGAATTTACTGCCGGCATACGCAAAATTCTTATTGCTGCCGGACAGTCCGGATTTGGAATTAATCTGGATAATATCCATCATATAATCCGGCGCAAAGCGATTCTGAATTTTCATAATGCGGGAAGCATATTTCGCACACAGATAATATGCGGTATAGTTGATCTTTGTAACCAGATCGAACTTCTGAACCGTCATTTCCTCAAGCCCGCCGGCAATGGCAATTCCCGCATTATTTACAAAAATATCAAGTCCGCCGTAAACAAGCACCGTATTGTAAACCATTTCCTTTACAAATTCTTCGCTGCCCACGTCGGCTTTGCAGGCAAACGTCCGGTTCTTTCCGTAGATCGCGTTCATATTGTCGCTGTTCTGCTTCGCCAGATCATAATTCAGATCCGCGATCACGACATTCGCCCCCTGCTTCAGCATTTCATCTGCAATTCCCTGTCCGAAGCCCTGTGCACTGCCTGTCACGATTGCAACCTTTTCATGAAGTCTTTTCGCGCTGCCGCCGCCTAAGCTGACTTTGGAACGATAGGATTCAACCTCCCAATTGCAGATAAAATCAATCATCTCATCCGTCATAAACAGCGGTCCGCCGAAGGCCTCGGAATACACGCCGATCTTGCAGGCATCCAAAAACACCTCAGCACAAATATCCGCATTCTGTTTATTGGTCCCCCAGGCAAAAATCCCCAATCCCTGCACGGCAACGATTTTCGGTGCAAAGCCATGGGCAACGCGGTAATCCTGGATTCCTTGTTCCAGCAGCGTATACTGCTGCTCCAGGTCCTCCGCATGCTCCACGTAGAGCGGCCACGGCTTGCAGTAAACGATATGATCCGGGGAATATGCGGAAGATACAGGGTAAAAATGCTCTTTGCTTTCCACATATCGCATAATTTCCCGGTTTGTCTCAAAGGTAACCACCGATGTCCCGCCGTCGCGCAGCAGCATTCTGATGGCCGGAGCTAAAAATACGGCACGTTCTTTGTCGAATGCCGCATCAGAAAAATCAGGCTGCCGTCTTACACGGCTGTTGACTGCATCAAAAATATACGCTGTCTTTTCATCGATTTCGGCCTCGCTGTTCCCCCCGATAAAAATACCGTGATTCTGCAGTAAAATGATATCCGCGTTTCTTCCTGTAGCATTCTTATATGCATCCATTTCTTTTTTCAGCGTCGCTGCCAGCACATACCCGGGCTCCACCAATCCGATCCAAATCACGCGGTCGCCGAATAACTTTTCGGCAGCCGCCCACAGGTAAAGCCATTGAGCAATGCGGGATGGGTGTGTACAATATATGTATATGGAATCAAATGATGCAGCAGCGTCTCAACACTGGGCCGTTTGGACAGTTCTGTCTTCTCCCGGGCATCCATCATATCCTCCAGCACCTGCGCTTCCCGCTGGGCAGGATCTGCCGAATACGCTTTTTCAAACATCGCGTTCAGCTTCCCGCGATTCATCTTCACGAATCCATCCTCTGTGATGTTGGCCAGGGTAGTTCCGGATCCTTTAATATAAAGAAAATCCGAATCCTTATAAGAGGTATTCCCGCCGCCGGCCAGCACAAAGTCCGGGTTTGCGCCGTAACGGTTGGAAATTGTTACAATCTGAGATAAAGACATGACCAATTAGCCTCCCTAATAAAGTAATTACAACCGTATCATTCTATCCCCAACGCAGTCTGCTTGTCAAGTCCTGCGCCGGGCGATTTCCATTAATCCAAGGGTCGTTATACCTGCAATAAAAGGATGTCCGGGGTCCTCTTTAGCCAATCCCCGCATATCCTCGATCAGCAGCGCACGATCGGCGCTTTTCGGCATATCGATAAAATCACAGACAATTATGCCGCCCAAATTGCGCAGCCGCAGCTGCCGCATAATCTCCCTGGCGGCTTCCCGGTTAACCGTAATCGCGGTTTCCTCCGGACTTCTGGCAGAAGTGTACCTGCCGGAATTCACGTCAATGACCGTCATGGCCTCCGTATGCTCGATTACAATATGTGCGCCTGACTTCAGCCAAACCTTCCGCATAAATAATTTTTCGATTTTACTGTCCAATGACTTTACCGCAAACAAATCCGCAGCGCCTTTTGCCGGCAGACAGGAAATCAGAGAGGCCGCCGCAGGCATATGCTGTCTGAGCTTTGCCGCATATATGCTGTCGTCTGTTATGATTCCCGTATAGGTAGATAAGGGATAGGCCTTAATCATTTTACAGGCAAAATCGTCGGAATAAAGCAGGCACGGAGCGGCGCTGCGCTGAACCTCGGCAAAATGATTCCGGATTTCCCGCCATATCACATATTGCGCCATGGCATCATTTATAATTTCTGCTGCAGGGGCATCTGCGCTGTCTGTACGCAGTACGATGCCGTAGCAGGCGGAAGATGTGCCCTCCTTTTCTGCGATACATCGTAAAATGTCGTCTCCGATCAGCTGAAGCCGTTCCCGCTGCGGCGGCAGCCCGATTTTTTTTGAGATTCCGATGCCGCTCTGCCCGGGCAGCAAAACGCAGTATGTCCCGGCTAATTCCGGGTTAAGCTTCAGACGGACGCCCTTTTCGTCCCGCTCATCACTGACGGCTTGGACAATCACCATACTTCCGGGACGCAGGTCTGCATCGCTGATAAAACCGTTTTTACGCAAACCAATGTCTGCAAACGCAGCGCGGTACGCCTTGCAGTTTTCTGTAATCCGGGCAGCGTAAATATTTCCCGCCAGCCCCTTCTGTTTTTGAAAAATACGGTATTCCGCCAGTTCTCCGTTTTCTGTCATGGCCATGGCCGTATTTCCTTTACAGCGAATAATCCATTCTCTGTTTTTTTGATGTCCTGCCTCTGCTGTTATCATTTTTAGCCTTCCGAGTTCTCCCGGGATTTATGTATGGATGCATCTGTACGTCCGAATACGGCGGCTACGGTACGCAGCGCCGTTACGCAATCATGCCAGAGGCTGAAATGCAGGAGACCGTCCAGATTATATTTCATTTTTTTCGGCAGAATTTCAGTGATATAGGTCTGTTCAACATTTTGTGATTGTGATAAAAGCCGCGCCTCGTTCCGGAACAGAATGCTGGCCTCCGATGTGATCCCTGCAGGAAGCAGAAGCGTCGCTTTCATTTGATTCGTATAGCACGCCACGTATTTTACGACCTCCGGCCTGGCACCTACAAAGCTCATTTCCCCTTTCAGGATATTTAACAGCTGCGGCAGCTCGTCCAGCCGCGTTCTCCGCAGCATCGCGCCGATCCGCGTCACCCGGGCATCATTTTGTACCGTTACCTGCGTTCCCTTCTGTTCCGCATCCGCAACCATTGTCCGGAATTTGAAAATACGAAATAGCTTTCCATATCTGGTAACCCGGACCTGCCGAAAGAAGACAGTGCCTCTCGAAGAACATTTTACCAGAATCCCGATCAGCGCCATAATAGGAAATAGTAAAATGAACAGCAGAAGCGCAAAAAGAAAATCCAGCAGACGCTTTGCCAGCAAGGCTCCCCGTTTTCGGGCCAGCACCTCATAATATGGCCGCACTTCGTCACATTGCATATTCTCCGGAAGCCGCTCCCATTTTTTTAATATCACTGATTGATTCATCCTTCCTATGCGAATTCGATGGCCTGTCAGCTCATTTCCGCAGCTTTCCCGCGGTATCATTATTATGGTTTCACAGCAGCAAATGATACCTGGAATTGATCGATCACATAGGACACATCATCATCTGTGAGCAAAGTATGCAGCGGCAGCGTAATTTCATTTTCATACTGCCGGTATGCATGGGGAAAGTCAGCAATCTCAAAGCCGGCGTTCCGATAGGCCGTCATCATGGGCAGCGGTTTGTAGTGCACGTTTGCCGAAACACCGTTTTGCGCAAGATCTGCAATAATTTCATTTCGCTGTGCCTCCCCGATTCCCGGAACACGCACCAAATATAAATGACCGCTTGATGTAAAATCACCGCCGGAATGTACAAGCCGCAGTATGCCGAGCCGATCCATAGCAGCATCATAGCAGCGGATTATTTCATGCCGCCGTGCCAGAATTTTTGCATACCGTTCCAGCTGCTTCAGGCCCACTGCCGCCAAAATATCCGTCATATTGCATTTATAGCCCAACGTCATAATATCGTATTCCCAGGCGCCCGGTTTTAATTTTGAAAATGCATCTTTCGTTTGTCCGTGAAGCGCATGCAGCATGTATTCCCTGTAAAGCGCATCCTGATCCAATCCGGGCCGTTCCCGCCATACCGCGGCGCCGCCCTCTGCCGTGGTTAAATTTTTGACCGCGTGAAAGCTGAAGCAGGTACAGTCCGCTGCCTGCCCGCTGCGCTGCCCTTTACGTACGGCGCCGAAGCTGTGCGCACCGTCAGCCAGCACAAAAATCCGTCCGAAAAGCGCCTGCAGATCATTTGCCGGTACGAATAAATGCTTTTTTGACTCTACTGCCTGATAAATCTTATCATAATCGCACATCTTTCCGCCCAAATCCACCGGAATCACAGCTTTTGTCCGTTCCGTAATCAGCTCCGGCAGCTGCTCGTAATCCATTTCAAAGGAGTCCGGTGCCGTATCCGCAAGCACGATTTTCGCGCCCACATGCGCGATTACCGCGGCTGTAGCTGTATAAGTATACGCGGAAGTAATCACTTCATCTCCCGGCCCGATTCCTAAGACACGCAGTGTAATCTCCATTGCAGCTGTGGCCGAATTCAGGCACACCGCCCGGGGACAGCCCGTATATGCGGCAAGCTTTTCTTCCAGCAATTTTGTGCGCGGTCCAGTAGTGATCCACCCCGACCGCAGCGCCTGTACGACTTCTTCAATTTCCGCGTCGCCGATATCCGGCGGCGAAAAAGGTATTTTTCTCATATGATTCTGTATCCCCTTTATGTTTGAGCTGCAGCATCAAACCTTTTGTATTATATCCTAAAATCAGGATTTGTAAATACGCGGAAGGCTGCCGCCGAATGACACCATAGCAGGCTGAATACAGCAAAAGAAGAAATCGCCGGGGCGTCAAAAGCGGCGCCGGTAGATTTCTTCTTTTGCAATGCCTCAGGGCTATAATACTGTGCGCAAAGCCGGCGGCCCTTATGCGGCGTTTTATAACAGCCGTTTTTTATAAGGCGGCGCTGGCTTTAAAGGTACCGTTATTCAGCTGTAGCAGACGCCTGATCACTGTCCGTATATACGATCTCATATCCGGTACAGGTTTCAATCACATAATTTACAAAGGCCTGCGCCTTTTCTTCGCCGATGTAAAACGCCTTCTTTGTATCAAGAATATTGGTCTCAAGATAGCCGTCCTCCGTAATCCAAAAAGCAATGTTTTTATATCCGAGCAAAGGAATATCTACGCCGATATCCATTAATTTTACAGGGATATACGTCTGCGGATTATGTGCGGTATTCACAAGGGAGGGATCAGATAAAAGCATTTCCCATACCGCAGCGTCTGCTAAGTCTGTAAACTCAACGGTGCTGAAACGCTCCCCGTTCCAGGAATGCGTATACCAAGCAGAACCGAAGGAAACGGTTTCTCTTAAATTCAAAGCTTCCAGAAATTCACCCAGGGTCTTCGGCTGATAGTACGAATTCACATAAACATAATAATCGTTTTCACCCTCAAATTGCAGCGCCACGGCGCATGCATCCGATATGCCGTTAATTGCATAAAGAGAAGCGGCAGCAGTATATTCCTTCTCTGTATACACATCCACGCCTTTTAATGTTGCCGTACCGAGGGCAGCGCCGATCATATCAGCAGATATTTCCGTAACGCGGCTGGAATACCGCTCATGCCGATATTCTGCTTCAAAGAACTGCTGGCAAATCGCCATTTCCTCCCAGCGGGGAACCGGAAATCCCACCTCGCCCTTATCGTCACGCGGCATCTCCTTAATCATCCATCCATGATCTTCAACGCTTTTTCCGGGGGTTTTTGTAAAAAGACCACCCTGAACGGCAAAAATGGTACCGATGAGCAGCAGGCAAAAGCACGCTGCAGCAACGCTCCACTTGATCCAGTCCCGATGCTTGGGCGTTTTTGTCTTTGGCGCCGCTTCTTCCTTTGGCGCCGCTTCTGCAATCAGCGCATCATCGATCTCATTCAAGATGTGCAGCATACGTTTATTTTTCATATCTCAATCCCCTCTTTCTCTAAAAAAAGCTTCAAACGGCCGCGCAGTCTAAGCAATACCATTTTCACTTTACTTTCGCTTACGGAAAAATCCTGCGCAATTTCTTTAACCGAGCTCAGATACCAATACCTTCTTACAAATATTTTACGGCTGTCTGCCGGCAGCGACCAAAGAAAACGATTGATGGCCTCTTTTAAGACAAGCTCCTCTGCCGCGGAAGCGATATGATCCGCTGCCGGAATACACGCCTCTAATTCGTCCAAAGCAAGCGCAACCGCAGCACAGCCTCTTTTCTTGGCATGATTTTTCTCATACCGATCCAATGCAAGATTGCGCGTAATTTTACCGAGAAACGAAGCCAGATGTTCCGGCCGGTGCGGCGGCATTGCCGCCCATGCCTTCAGATAAGTGTCATTGGTGCATTCTTCCGCATCTTCATCGCAGCAAAGAATATGATATGCAATGGAATGGCAGTATCGTCCGTATTTTTTCTGCGTTTCGGATATAGCAGCATCAGCGCGCGCCCAATATAAATCAACGATCTGCTTATCCTCCACTGTCAACACTTCCTTTCGTCTTATAAAGGCCTTTCGCCTTAATACACGGAAACCGCACTGCGTCCGTCACTGCTTTCAAAAAATTTTTTCAAGACGTTCATGATAGCAAGCAGATATGATAAAGGGTACCCGAAATCCCGTCAAATAATAAAAACCGATACACTGTGCTTTTTAAAAGCACGGCAGGTATCGGTTTCATTGCAAATGCGGCAGGCAGGGTCAGAAAAGTATAACAGCTCCTACCTTTTCTGCAGCTTCAGCAGCACGCCGTAAGCATCCTCCCAGGCGGCCGTATCAGCAGGTATATATTCCTCCATGGGGAAGGAATTGCGCACCACCTCTCTGGCCTGGGCCAGACTGCCTACCTCTCCCAAGGAAATCAGCTGTGCGGACAGATTCCCGATGGCCGTTGCCTCAATCGGACCCGCATAAACAGGACGATGAATGGCATTGGCAGTAAACTGGCTCAAAATTCTGTTCTTG
>USLW01000017.1 GCA_900555605.1 uncultured Clostridium sp.
AGCACCTTCGGTCACTGGGAGATGGACAGCGTCGAGAGCTGCCAAGGCGTCAGCAACACCTACATCGTGATGACCGAGCGCAAGACCCGCCGCGAGATCATCATCCCTTCGCCGGATAAGACGAGCGCCAGCGTCGTCGCTGCCCTCGACACCCTCGAGAAGAAAGTCGGCTCCAAAGTGTTCCCGCTGATCTTCCAGTCGATCACCTGCGACAATGGCTGCGAGTTTGCCGACGCCGCCGGGATCGAGCGCAGCATCACCGGCCGAGGCCCTCGCACCGAGGTCTACTACTGCCACCCGTACCGGCCGAGCGAGCGCGGATCCAATGAGAACCAGAACGGCCTCATACGTCGGCACCTGCCGAAGGGCACCGACCTGAGCACGATCTCCTACGAGGAGACCAAGCGGATCGAGGACTGGCTGAACAACTACCCCCGCAAAATGTTCGGCTATCTGTGCTCCGAGCAGCTTTTCCGGGAAGAAATCGCCCTCATTCTGGCCTCCTGAAAATTATTTTTGCTTTTTTGTGCATTTACTCTTGACAAATGGCAAGAAGTTTTAAACTTGTTATATGAAAAAGTAAAAGCAACATAAGAGTTGTATTTACAAATACGCAACTGGTAAGTTAGAAGAACGTAAGGATTGGGATAGAAAGTTGCATGATGTATTTCTGAAAAAATTTTTAGAATATTGTTGTGTCTGCCGGTGTCGTGAGGAGGTGTGATACAGCAATGCCAAGCCCAAAAGGGGGATGTGAGAGAAACCATGAGTTTATCAGGTGCATACTGCCTAAAGGCACCTCCTTTAATAATCTAACGCAAGAAAAGGTGGATTTAATGATGAACCATATTAATTCATATGGAAGGGAAAAGTATAATTACAAGTCTCCTGCTACGTTGTTTTATACACGCTATGGAGAGGAGAAAGCAAAAAAACTCGGGATTCTAATGATATCACCCCATGATATTTATCTGAATCCCGAGTTAAGCAAATAAAATCGGCACCGGCAGACACAAATCATGAAGCAAATAACAGGTTGCATTTTGAATCGGCAGAGAAACCAAGAAAGATTCGCAGCGCTATTCCGTTATGCCAGATCATTTTATATCTGTTGCCTTTTTCATACATATTATACAATTATTTATAAAAACATACAAGGCAATCCATAAAAATCCCTTATTTCGGGCTTTCTATGGATTGCCTTTACTTCTTCCGAGTTGCGTTTCACTTTTCTTTTGTTGCATTTACTTTTCCACTGTTGCATTTTCAATTTCAAATAACCTTTGATGGAATTTGTGCTGAAACCTGGAGAATAATGAAAATTTGTTGACGCGCAGGCGGAGGCATTTGCCAATCTCCGATTTTTATGATAAATTTAAACATAAACTGTTGCATCCGCAACAGCTCCGCGGCAGAATCGTGCCCTATGATTTTTCCGCAGGCAGAAGTTTATTGTAGGAGGGTATGAGTGATATGAACATTAAGGAATTAAAAAAAGATTTTTACTGGATAGGAGCCCAGGATCCGGCGCTGCGGATTTTTGATATTATCATGCGGACCGAGTTCGGTACTACTTATAATTCTTATTTTTTGAAGGGAACGGAAAAGACGGTGCTCTTTGAAACGGTAAAGGAGCCATTTTATGAGGACTATCTTGCAAAGCTTTCCGCCCTTGCGAATCCGGATAGGATCGACTATCTTGTGGTAAGCCATACGGAACCCGATCATGCCGGGAGTATTGCAAAGCTGCTGCAGCTCAATCCGGATATCATGATCGTCGCAACCACGTGTGCAGTGGGATACCTGAAGCAAATTACGAACCGGCCCTTTAAAAGCATTGCGGTAAAGGATGGAGATACGCTTTCTATAGGAGGAAAGACGCTGCGCTTTTTATCCCTACCAAATCTGCATTGGCCGGATACCATGTATACTTATATAGAAGAGGACCGCGTTCTGGTCACCTGCGATTCCTTCGGCGCACACTATTGCCATGACGGAGTCCTGCGCAGCACGGTTGCCCCGGAAGCGGAGCCTGACTACCTTCGCGCGGCAAAATACTATTTTGACAATATCATCGGTCCCTTTAAACGCCCGTTTATGACAAATGCGCTGGCCCGGGTAAAAATGCTGGCCGTTGATATGATCTGCCCCGGCCACGGCCCGGTACTGGACAGCCGGATTGATCAGATTCTTGATTTGTATGAAGCTTGGTGCGGTCCGGAGCAGACGGCACATAAGAAGACCGTTGTGATTCCGTATGTCAGTGCATATGGATACACACGGCAGCTGGCAGAGGCGATTGGCAGAGGCGTAGCGGACAGCGGTGAAATTGATGTTCGCTTATATGATATGACAGAACATACGGCAGAGGAGGTACTGGCAGTATTACCCGGCGCAGACGGGATCCTGCTGGGAACCCCTACAATCTTAGGAGATGCCCTGAAGCCCATCTATGATTTAACAGGGGCCATGGTGCCGGTGCTGTACCGGGGAAAGCCTGCTGCCGCCTTTGGCAGCTACGGCTGGAGCGGAGAAGGTGTGCCGCATATCATGGAGCGGCTCCGGCAGTTAAAATGCAAGGTACCGGAGGAGGGATTCCGCGTACGGTTTCGGCCCGCAGAGGAAGATCTGGCAGCGGCGTATCAGTACGGCCGGAATTTCGGCGCAGGGATATGATAAATAGGTAGATTCTTCTGATAAAATAAAAAAACGGCCTTCCTGTGCTGCTGCCGGGAGGGCCATTTTTTTATTGGATTTTGATGAAACAGCGGCGTAAATAAAAAGGTTTGACATATTTTGTTAATTATGATAACATTTATTCCATAATTGGATGGCATTAAATAATAACATCGGAAGAAATGGAAAAATCTATGAAAGAATGGATTGCACGCTTTCGTGAAAAGGATTTAGAAAAACAAAGCGTTTCAGAACATATTCTAAGTGTTGCCGCTTTCTGCCGCTGCTGGGGAAAGCAGATTGGAATTGCACATTTGGCGGAATTGGCAGGTCTTGTGCATGATATGGGAAAATATTCAGATGATTTTCAGAAGATGATATTGCAGGAATATGAATCCGCTCGCAGCGGGGCTGCCCCAAAGGACAGGCGGCCCAAACAGAAGGTTGATCACGGGGTATACGGCGCCTTGTATATCCATCTGCATTTTCATACCCAGGGAGAACCCATCGTGTTGTATACGGCAGAGCTTCTATCCATGGCGGTTTGCTACCATCACGGCGGGCTGGAGGACTATATCAACCAGGAGGGAAAACAGCCGCTTATAGATCGTATGCTGCGGCACCGCAGGGATGAAGCGTATTGCCAGGCCAAAGAGCGCTATTTTTCAGAGATCTGCACGGAGGCGTATCTTCAGTCGCTGTTTGACGAGGCCTGCAAAGAGGTTGCGGCGTTTCTGGAAAAGCTGAATGAGGCTCCGGGTTATGCTGTGCCTCATAAATGCTTTGCGATGCATTTGCTTCTGAAGTATTTATACAGTGTTTTGATTGACGCGGACCGATGTAATGCGGCGCAGTTTGAGGCTGGGACTTTGACGCAGCATCAGGAACCTGGACCGACACAGATCTCAGGACAGACGCCGGCGCAAAGGGAGGCGGCGCTTTCGTGCCCGCCTTGGGAGGTATGGCTTCAGCGGCTGGAGGAACGGCTGCAGATGTTTCAGAGTCAGAGGGCGGGAAGTCTGCTTGCGCAGCAGATCAGAGGGCTTCGGGCAGAGATTTCCGACCGTTGCCGGGAGTTTGCGGAGCAGGCAGAGGGAATTTACAAACTGTCCGTTCCCACAGGCAGCGGAAAAACCTTGGCGAGTCTCCGATTTGCGCTGCGCCATGCCGCATTGAAAAAGAAAAAACGGATCCTGTACGTGCTGCCGTTTCAAACCATCATTGAACAGAACGCAGAGGAGGTACGGAAGGTGCTGGACTGCGGAGAGGCGCTTTTGGAGCACCACGCCAATGTTCTGATGGACAAAGAACAAGAACAGGAAGGGGGATCCTCCTATTGGGAACGATACCGGATTTTAACGCAGCGCTGGGACGCGCCCATCATTTTCACCACCATGGTACAATTTCTAAACACCTTTTATGCCGCCGGGACGCAATCCATGCGGCGTCTGCACAACCTGTCGGATACGGTATTTGTTTTCGATGAGATTCAGGCTATTCCGCTGAAATGCATCGACCTGTTTAACTGCGTCATCAATTTTTTGAGCAGAATCTGCGGCGGAACGGTGATTCTATGTACCGCAACACAGCCGGAGCTCAATCTGGCCCATGTGGCGCCGATTTTTGGTGCGCAAAGTGAAATGATTCCCGAGGTTTCCTGCTATTTTCAAAAATTTAAACGCGTTGGCGTCGTCGACCGCACAAAACCGAAACTCAGTATTCCGGAATTTTGCGATTTTACAGATGAAATCAGAGCACATCACACAAGTCTGCTGATTGTGATGAATACAAAGGCCTGTGCCAATGCGGTCTACAACGCCCTGCGCGAGCGCTGCCGGCTTGGAAAGGGCGAACCGGTGCATATTTACTATTTAAGTACGAACCTGTGTCCGCGCCACAGAATCAGGGTGCTGCATAAAATTAAAAAAAATTTAGCGGCAAAGCGCCCGCTGATCTGTATCAGCACGCAGCTCATCGAAGCAGGCGTGGACATCAGCTTTTCCTGTGTCATCCGCCAGCTGGCCGGCCTTCCCTCCATTGCTCAGGCGGCCGGCCGCAGCAACCGCAGCGGAGAAAATCCGGTTGAGAATGCTTTTGTATATATTGTGGATCTGGTCGAGGAGCGTTTGAATAATCTGCCGGAAATTGCGCGAGGAAGCGAAGCAACGATGACGCTGCTGGCACGGTTTCGGGAACACCCTGCACATTATGATTGTGATCTATTGTCTCCCGCCGCCATCAGAGAATATTATCAGATTTATTATGCCAAAACAGATTCGAAATATCGTATCCGCGGCTTGCAGGATATGTACGGACTGCTTTCTGACAACGGCACAGCGGTTGCAGCAAGAAACGGCAGGTTCGGAACTGGTTTTTCTCAGGAGGTTTCTCAGGAGGAGCGCAGCTTTTGCCGCCTGCTGCTGCCCTTTATGTGCCGAACCGCTGCGGAAAATTTTCATGTCATTGATGAAGATAACACGCCTGTTCTGGTTCCGTACGGCCGCGGGAAAAAAATCATTGCACAGTATATAGGCGCGGCAGCGCTGCAGGAGCGGCAGGCACTGCTCCGGGCAATGCAGCAGTATGTGGTCCAGATCAATTCCTCGGCCCTGAAGCGGTTAGAGATTGAGACCCGGGACGGCGTGCATATTTTAAAGGAAGGATATTACCATCAGGTTTTGGGGGTGGTAACGGAAAAGTATCTGGATCCGGTCTTTGGTTAAAAAGGGGCAGGACCCTTCCTGCGGAGAGAAAGGGCCCTGCCAAGCGTATAACTAAAAATAACAATTTCAATCCACACCTTTTGGCGACATATAAATTATACCATAAATTTTTGAGAAAAAATTGAAAAATTTGTATAGACAGAAGATTGACAGACTAATCCTATTTTGCTATATTATGTTTGTGCGTGTTATATAAATAAAAATAACAGAAAGGAGTATGACTGATGGTGGAGATGAAAACAGTATTCAAAAATCAGATCTGTTTCCGGGCAACCGGCAGGTATGCCCTTTTCACAGATCCCGTCAGCCGGGTCGGCGGCGAAAAAAGCACGCTGCCGATCCCGACCTATCAGGCCCTGAAGGGCTTGACGGAATCCTGCTATTGGAAACCCAGTATTATCTGGTATATTGATCAGGTGCGCATAATGAAGCCTATCCGGACGGAGTCAAAAGGTGTCCGGCCGCTGCGTTACGACAGTCCGGCGAATGACTTGGCATTTTATTGCTATCTTGCGGACGTGGAATACGTGGTAAAAGCACATTTTGAATTTAACCGGAACCGACCGGAGCTGCAGAACGACTGGAATGAGAACAAACATTATTTTATTGCAAAACGCTGCATTGAAAAGGGCGGCAGGAGAGATCCGTTCCTGGGGACGCGGGAATGCCAGGCATATATCGAGCCGGCAGCGTTTACAGAAGGGACAGGCTATTATGACCGCATGGGGACGATTGAATTCGGGTTTCAATACCATTCCATGTGCTATCCGGATGAGAATGGCAGGGGACAGCTGACGGCAAAATTTTGGTATCCGAAAATGGAAAACGGCGTGGTCACCTTTTTACGGCCTGAGGAATGCCCAAAGGAGCGGTATCTCTACCGTATGCAGCAAAAAGGTTTCCAAAAGGGCGTGAATTTTTCCGGAACAGAGGAACCGGAGCTGCTTTCCGGATATGAGATCGGCGGTGCGGTGCAATGAGCTGGATTACCTATCTATATCGCACCTATGAAAATGTCATGCGGGCCGACCCGCGGGAACGGGAGGGGCTGCTGCCCATTGCCCACACCACCCAGAATGCAAATATCACCGTTTTTTTAGATGAAAAAGGAAATTTTATCGGAAGTCGCGTCATGGAAAAGCCGGGAAAGGGCTCCCATGACGAACGAAGTACCCTGATCCCCTGTACAGAGGCCTCTGCAGGGCGGTCCGGCATTTTTCCCGCACCGCATCCGTTATGCGATAAGCTGCAGTATTTAGCAGGCGACTATCAGAAATACGGCGGCGCAAAAGGCGATCTTTTTCATAAAAAATATATGGAACAGCTCACGGCCTGGTGCGAATCTCCCTATCAGAACCGCTGTGCATGTAAGATTTTAGCATACTTAAAAAAATCGACGCTTATCGCCGATTTGGTGGATGACCGCACACTGATATGTGACGGGCGGAACCGGCTTCTGGAAAAATGGGACGGGGATAAGAAGCAGATGCCTGCGATTTTTCGGAGCCTGTCTGCGGGTCTGGGGCAATTCGATGCATTTATCCGGTTTTCAGTAGATGGCACCGATGTATGGACCGATGAGGAAATTCAGCGGGATTTTATTGCATATTACCTATCGCTTCAGACAGGCGCGGATCTGTGCTATGTTACCGGGAAGGAGACGGCATGCTCTTCTAACCATCCGAAAAGGATCAGAAACAGCGGTGATCAGGCGAAACTGATTTCTGTAGGCAATAAAAACAGATTGGCCTATGAAGGCCGCTTCCTGGAGCCCGGACAAGCCGCCCAGGTGGGCTATGAGGTTTCCCAGAAGGCACATAACGCTTTAAAATGGCTGATTCAAAAACAAAGAAAAGGTGTAGCTTCTGTGGACGGTCGGAGAATGAAGTCGGATTCCTGATTACGGGAATGAGCGGCTACATTTGCGACAGCTGTGCTACCCAGGCTTATGAGATCACTCAGGAAGCATTGGGAGAAGGCTTGGGAGCGTCCCTGCTGCGCAGTGAACCGGCATATTGGTATACGGCCGAGGATATGGCGGTTCGCTTCAATAAGGCGATTTCCGGATACCGGGCCGAACTGGATTATCAGTCTGAGGTTGCGCTGATGGGCCTGGACGCGGCTACCACCGGCCGGCTCTGCGTTGTATTTTACCGTGAATTTCGCGGGAGCGAAGCAGGGAATTTGATTGAGCGGGTAAAAAGATGGCATGAAACATGTTCATGGCGGCAGCGCGTTTGGCTGGCAAAGGAGCAAAAACGCGTCTCTTTTATTGGCGCACCTTCTCCGGAAACCATTGCTTTGGCGGCATACGGTACAGAGCAGGAGGGTCGTCTGAAGGCAAATGAGAAATTGGCGGCCAAAACCATAGAACGCCTTTTGAAATGCATCTCTGAAGGTACTCCGATTCCGTATGATATTGTCTGCGCCGCGGTAAACAATGCCTGCGGACCGCAGCAGTATATAAACAGCGATCATTGGGATACGGTGGTGAGGGCAGCGTGTGCGCTTACAAAAAAATATCGTTCTGAAAAATATGGGGAGGAATGGAATGTGGATATCAATGAGACAAAGGATGTTGCTTATAACTGCGGCAGATTGCTTGCGGTGGCGCACCAGATTGAGCTGCGGGCCCTTCGGGCTTCCGGAGACAAAAGGACGACGACAAATGCGATCCGGTATTTGCCGCGTTTTCGCACCGCGCCCTGCGCCACATGGCCTGTCATTGTGGAGCGCGTAATTCCTTATGCAAATAAATTGGGAATTCTTGCCAATGATCTGCGGAAGTTAATCGGAAAGATTTCGTCTGAAATTCCGCAGGAGGCGTTTGCTGCTGCGAAAGATCTGGACGGCCGTATGCTTTTAGGCTTTGATGCACAAAGAAACGTTTTTTATAACGCAAAAAATAAAGGAGGAGATCACGATGAAGATTCTGCAGAACAAGATTGATTTTTTGATGACCGTAACCGCAGCCCACGCAAACCCCAACGGAGACCCCTTGGATGGAAACCGGCCGCGTGCCATAGCAAACGGACTTGGTGAAATTTCCGATGTCTGCCTGAAACGGAAGATCCGAAACCGTCTTATGGACATGGGAGAGGCTGTTTTTGTGCAGTCCGACGACAATAAAACAGACGGATATAAATCCCTGAAGGACCGCGCTGCCGGCAATTCCGAACTGATGGCGGCGGAAAAGGCGAAGAAAAAAGGACAATACGCTGAAATCGCATGCAAAAGCTGGATCGATGTCCGCAGCTTCGGACAGGTATTTGCTTTTAAAGAAGATAAGGCGAAAGAGGGTCAGGAGATCAAAGGCGGCGGCGTCTCGGTGGGCGTGCGCGGGCCGGTATCGATTCATCCGGCCTTCAGCGTAGACCCCGTTGATATCGTTAGTACGCAGATCACCAAAAGCGTAAACAGCGAGTCGAACGAAAAGGCGAAAAAAAGCTCTGATACTATGGGAATGAAGCACCGCATCCAGTTCGGGCTGTATCTGGTAAAGGGCAGCATCAATGTTCAGCTGGCTGAGAAAACTGGTTTTACGGAAGCGGATGCGGAGAAGATCAAGGAAGCGCTGCGGACGATTTTTGTAAATGACAGTTCCTCAGCCCGGCCCGAGGGCAGCATGGAGGTCCACACGCTGTATTGGTGGCGGCATAATAATAAGATCGGACAATATTCTTCGGCGAAGGTGCATCGCAGTGTGCAGGCAACAAAAAAGCCACAGGTGGATTTTCCCTCTTCTATTGACGATTACGAGATTAACGTGATTCCGCTGGAGGGGCTGTGCCTGGAAACCTATGAAGGAATATAAAGAAGAGGACTATTTAATGCTGTCGGGCCTCCAGCATTTTACCTTCTGTCGGCGGCAGTGGGCGCTGATTCATATTGAGCAGCAATGGCAGGATAATCTCCGAACCGTAGAAGGAGAGCACCTGCACAACCTTGCCCATGACGATGCAATCCGGGAGACGCGGGGAGATTTGATTGTTACGCGCGGCTTGCATATCTTTTCCCGTTCTCTTGGCGTGAGCGGCAGCTGCGATGTTGTGGAGTTTCGGCGGGATGTCCATGGCGTGACGCTGTTTGGCCGGGAGGGTACCTTCCGGCCTATTCCCATTGAGTATAAGCGCGGGCAGCCGAAGGAGCATGATGCGGATCTCCTCCAGCTGACGGCCCAGGCCATGTGCCTAAAGGAAATGCTCAGCTGTGATATTCGTGAGGGGTATCTGTATTATGGTGAAATCCGCAGACGGGTGAAGGTTGTATTTTCGGAAGAACTGCAGGATCGGGTACGTAAAATGTGTGAGGAGATGCACGCGCTTTACGACAGACGATATACGCCGAAGGTACGGCGGTCCAAAGCCTGCAACGCATGTTCTCTGAAAAATCTGTGCTTACCGAAGCTGTGCGGCAATTTATCGGCCGGCGCATATATCGAAAGGAGCATAGAAGCATGCGAAAGCTCTTGAATACCCTTTATGTGATATCTCCGGATGCGTATTTGTCATTAGATGGAGAAAATGTCGTGATTCTGCGGGGAGAGCAGGCAACGGGACGTTTTCCGCTGCATAATTTTGAAGGGATTGTTACCTTCGGATATACCGGAGCCAGCCCGGCCTTGATGGGCGCGTGTGCAAAAAAGAATATTTCATTATGTTTTCTGTCTGCCCACGGCCGCTTTTTGGCCCGCGTAACAGGTGAGACCCGCGGAAACGTGCTGCTTCGCAAAAGACAGATGCAGCTTGCGGAGGATCCGGAAGAACGTATAAAAATAGCCCGTAATTTTATAACCGGAAAAATATTCAACGCAAGATGGGTAATTGAGCGGGCTATCCGCGATTATTCTCTGCGGCTGAACGTTGAGATGCTGAAAACCGTATCAGATGCGCTGCAGCAGACGCTGCCCCGGGTTCGTGCCTGCGGAGCGCCTGATTTGCTGCGCGGTCTTGAGGGAGAAGCTGCCAATCGTTATTTCAGCGTGTTTGACCATCTGATTTTACAGCAAAAATCAGATTTCAGCTTTACGACCAGAAACCGACGGCCGCCGATGGATCCTGTAAATGCATTATTATCCTTTGTATACACGCTTCTGGCAAATGATACGGCTGCAGCGCTGGAAACCGTGGGGCTTGATCCTTATATCGGGTTCATGCACGGCGACCGTCCGGGCCGTGCCTCTCTGGCTCTGGATTTGATGGAAGAATTCCGGAGCGTATCTGCCGACCGATTCGTGCTGTCTCTGATCAATCTGCGCAGAATCTCGGCAGAGGGTTTTACGAAAAGAGAGAATGGTTCTGTCATCATGTCCGACGAGACAAGACGGACTGTTCTTTCCGCATGGCAGGCGCGAAAGCAGGAGACCATCAAGCATCCGTTCTTAGAGGAAAAGATTGAATGGGGACTTGTTCCGTATGTTCAGGCAATGCTTCTGGCGCGATACCTCCGGGGGGATCTGGATGAATATCCGCCCTTTTTATGGAAATAAACTGCCGCCCGCATACAAATTGTATTTTATAGAAAACTTTGTGAAAGGGTGAAGAGCAAATTGCTTGTACTGATTACTTATGATGTAAATACGGAGACAGCAGAAGGCCGTACACGCCTGCGTAGAATTGCAAAACAATGCGTCAACTATGGTCAGCGTGTCCAAAACTCCGTATTTGAATGCAATTTAGATCCGGTGCAGTTTTGCGAACTAAAATATAAGCTCAAGAAGATCATGGACGAGCATGCGGACAGCCTGCGTTTCTATAATTTGGGAAACCATTACAGTAAGAAAATCGAACACCTCGGCGTCAATCCCGGTTATGATGCAGAATCAACGTTGATCGTCTGAAATCGTTTTGGAGAATCGTTTTTGGCCTTTCCGGCTTGGTGCGAACCTGAAGCTCCCATAAATTCTCTATAAGGTTCGCACCAAAAAACGGGATCATTCTTGCAGATATACCCCGAGACATGACGAGGATGCACTGGTTTGAAAAAACGAATTTGTGCGATTTGCCTAAAAAATTGTTAATAATGATTTCTTTTTTTGTATTGTTTTGCTGTCACCGCCCCTGCGGGCGGTGTGGATTGAAGTTGAAAAGGCACAAAAAATCAATTTGGAATCCCATGTCATCGCCTACATAGGCAGTAATCGTTTGAAGTATATTTTCGTTGACGATTTATGGCATGTTGTCCTCTAATGCAGAGACTGGATTACTTTACGCGTATTGAGCAGGGCCTGTTCTACAAAGTCATACTGATCCTGCGCAGTGCATAAGAAAAGGAGATCGGATAGAAACAGCATTCCATAGCGGGAGCCGATGGCTCCGATTCGAATTTCATCTTCGACATGAGGCACCTGCAGCACTGCGTCGGCTAATGTGTGTAGCGGATTCGGCTGAGTACTTGTAATACAAATACAATAGGTACCGTTGTGCTTTGCCTGTCGGATTGCGGTTAAGACTTCCCTTGTCTGGCCGGAATATGAAAAACCTAATACCACGTCCTCTGGTTTTGTATGAACGGATGTAGAAAGCTGAATACTGCTGTCAGACTGAAAAATACACTTTTTCCCGATACGTATCAGCTTAGAGGCCAGATCTTGGGCAACGATAGCGGATGCCCCTATCCCGTATAAATAAATGCTTTCAGCGGACTGCATATGAAGGATAGCATTTTCCAGAGATCTTGGTTTCAGTAGTTCTTTTGTGTTTTGTGCTACCTGTTGAGAGAGATAGACTAACTTTTCGGCGATTGTTTGCCATGTATCCTGTTTTTGCAGTAAAAGCGTCTTTTCTCCAGGGTCAGTCTTAGACAGCTCTACGGCAAGATCGCAACGCAATTCACTGAGACTCTCATAACGCAGCTTTTTGACAAAACGAATAATTGCGGCAGGCGAGGTCTCTGTTACGGAGCCCAATTCGGCTACGGAATAAGACAGCGCTGTTTCCGACTGGTGTAAAAAATAGTCCGCGATTTTTTGATCTGTCTTTGTAAAACTTTTTGCCATCCCCTTAATGCGCGAGGTCAAGCCCATAAGTATGCCCCTCTCTTTTTTTCCATTATATAATACCCCGTGATGAAAAATATCTCAAGATTTTTGCTGAAAATTTTTCATACCGGATACCTGAGGAATTTTACTTATTGTGAATTTAAATTACAATTAATATAAAATATTATTGACATAAAATTTCAAAAATGATATACTCCGTCCATCAGAATACAAGAAAGGAGTCAAATTATGAAGAAAGGAAAACGTCTCTTTTGCTGTTTACTGGCAGTCGGGGTAATGATATGCGTCTGTGCATGTGGTCAGCAAACCGGCGACAGAGAGAATCCGCAACAGAATCAATTGGTAAGCGAGGAGGATTTAAAACGCATGGAAGAAGAACGAGAAGCAACGGAAATCATAATTGGTTTATGGGAGGGTCCACGCAAGCATGTAATGACAACCCAGGAGGAAGCAAATCAACGCTATGAAGAAATAAAAGCAGCCGGAATCAATATGGTTTATCTGTATGCCGAACTGCAGGACGAAGACTGGCTGGAAAAATCTCTGTGTGCCGCAGAAACTGTAGGCGTGTCTGTAATGATTGATTTAGGTGGGGTATATACGGATAAAACAAAATTTTACCGGGCAGTTGAGCAGACAAAGGACAGCCCTGCGGTGATTGGATACAATATTGTAGACGAGCCGTCATACCAGAATTTCAATAAAATTAAAACAGTTGCCGGTCTGCTGAGAGAGGAGATCTCAGCGGATAAAATCATTCTCTGCAATCTCCTACCGAATTACGCCCAGAACAGTGCTCTGGCCGCTGAAGCGCAGGATGGCAAGACATTTTATCAGACATATCTGGATACCTTTTGTGCTACAGTTCCGGTAAATATTCTCCACTTTGACTATTATCCCTATAATCTGAACCCGAAAGGCGATCCGGCGTCGATTCGGAATATGGTTGTCAATCTGGTAGATATCCGAAATACCGCGGAAAAATACGGCATTACAATAGGGGGCTTTTTACAGTCCTGCCGCTGGGGTTCTTATGATGATAACGGAACATGGAAAGGGACCCGTATTCCCAATGAAGCTGAGTATCGTTTTATTGCGAATCTTCACTTAGTCTTCGGGGCAAAAACCATGACCAATTTCCTTTATTGGTCCCGAAACGGTTCGGATCCGAATCAGCGTGTGGGTGGAATATTCGACGGCCTGATTACCTATGAAGGCGAACAGACCCCTGTGTATGGAATTGTCCAAAAGACCAATCAGGCGATTCATGCTATGAAAGGTGTCTATTTATCATATACGCACGATGGCTTTTTGACCGTCGGGTTGCCGGAGGATGTAGAGGCTGTCCTAAAAGAAACACTGCTTTTAAATTCCTATGATATGGTAAAAGAGATAGAGAGCGACGGACAAATTCTGGCGGGTTGTTTTCGGGACAACGGAAAAAAAGGATTGTATATTATGAATTTTGAAAGAGCCGGAAGTGAAGAAAGCCAGGTGACGGTGAAGCTGGAGAAAACCTGTACTTACCAGGTATGGGGTGCCGGCGGATTGGAACAGGCCGGTTCCGGCAGTGAGATTACGGTGTCTCTGCTGCCGGGCGCAGGCTGTTTTGTAGAGCTGGAAAGTTAGTTCAGAAGGAGGACGAAATACCATGAAAATAAAAAAACATTATATTTTATTGTTAATATTGATTTTCTGTTTTACTTTCTCAGAGCTTTTGCCGCAGATGGCCCGAGCGGAGGCACAGCCTCTTACCTATGAGACTGCACTCCGTTCCACGGCCCCGGAAAAATATCGGATGTATTGGACTCCACATCCCGATTATTCTTTGGAAAATCTGAATGACGGAGATCCGGAGACGATTGCACAGGTGGAATATCATAAAGCAGACGGGACAGATTCGTATAACGGCGATTTGTTGGAGGATTCGTTTTATATCCTGTTGGATTTAGGCGCGGTATATGATCTGGATAGTATTGCGATTTGTTGGTATCCCAAAGGAGGACGGAGTTATAAATATAATATAGAAATCAGTTCGGATGACCTGACTTATCAGAAGGCCGCCGATCATTCCGAGAATGTAACGGATAAGGAGACAATTACCGATTCCTTGTCCGGTCAGAGCGGCCGCTATATACGGATAGAGATTTTTGGAAATTACCGAGACAGTGATAAGACGCATTCTGAATATTTCCCTACGTCAGAGATCACTGTTAAAGGCGTTCTTTCCGACCATCAGCCGGAGGTGACTTCTTCCCCGGCGCCAGATGACAATCGACTGGACTATGAGATTACATTATATGAAAATGCGGGAAATGCACTGAATTGGACGGCCGTCTATCCTATTGAGAACATCAACGACGGTGATCTGAGCACAGTTGTTCAGGCAGTCTACAATGGGTGGTATGATGAAACAAATGGGATGCTGGATGAACCCTTCGGCTTTATTTTAGACTTAGGCGCGGTTTATGACTTAGAACGTATTCAGGTGGATTGGTTCGTAAAGGGAGATAAATACTATATGTACAAGGTTTTGGTGAGCTGCGACGACCTGACGTATACGCTTTGCGCCGATCATGCGGACAATACAAAGCCCGGGACGATCGTGGATTCTTTAGAAGGAGTGTCTGCCCGGTACATCCAATTTGAAATTTTAGGAAATTACATGCCTAAAGAACAAGATGCAAATATTTATTATGCAATTTATGATTTGGGGGTGTACGGCGTTTATTCCGCCGATCAACCGACTGAGAGGCCTGCTACTCCTACCGTACAGTCGACTGCGACCCCATCGCCCCAGCAGGAGCAGTCCCCTGTTCCGACCGGCTCGGCAAGCAAAGAG